>JAZFVB010000215.1:0-6695 GCA_036447515.1 Nitrospinota bacterium | reverse complement strand
CTTCATAAGCTGGAAATTCAACCTAGCAACCTTCGGCGTCAATGCCCTGGCGGGTTTCATTATACTGCCGTTCATCAGGCTCTTTTTCGACAAGGTGCTTATCCCTAAAACCGATCTGAACAGCGCAATTCAAAATGACAGGAATGTTGCCGCCGGACTCCTTGAGATGACCGTGCTCGTCTGTTTTGCGGTAATTTTGTTTTTTACTATGGATTTTTCCTTAAACTTTTAACGTGTGGTGAAAATGGCGACGATGAACAATAAAAGCCTGCCGGATACCTATCTGGAAGAGGTAAGGGCGAATGAAGAAAAAATCAAGATAGGCTGGGCACTCCTCGGTTTTGCCGTTCTTTGCTTCATTACTTCGCTTGTATTCAATAGCAATGTAGGAGAACCCATAACGAAAATCCTTTCACCGGCCGACAATATCGTGGGACCGATAGAGGTAAGGGAAAACAACGAGGTTTACCAGATAAAAATTTCTCAACCGATAAGGGCATATGGGACATGGAGCGTTGTAGAAGGCTCCGTGCTCGATAATGACAAAAATTACCTCTTTGGGTTCAGCGATGAGCTTGGCAGTTATGCGGGTAGGGACTCGGAAGGACGCTGGACCGAGGTGAAGAACGACTACGAAATGAAGCTAACAATGCCCCAAACAGGGACGTACTACCTCAGTTTTTCCTTCGATACAAACAACCCCGGCGCCGTGGACCCGGTACGTGTAACCGTTGCGAGGAAAAAGGGAAGCTCGCTTGTGCTCTTCTGGGCGGGAATACTCGCGTTTGTGTTCGGGGCGGGTTATATCTGGATTAACATGGAGGCGGAAAAGGAAATCAGGAAAAAAGCAGGAAGAATGAAATTCAAAAGCCGGATGAAAAGATGAAAAAAGCAGGTAATCAAAAGGGGGCCGCACTCATTGGGGTAATAGTGGCGCTGGCGGTAGTTTATCTTCTTCTTTTGATGGTAAGTTCTCGGGGGTATGGATACGCCGGATATGGCGGGTACCACAGGGGGCCTTCCTTCTTTTACTGGGGCGGGGTTAGGACATACCACGGGCCGAGCGTAAGGGCAGGAAGCATTGGCGGCCCGCGAACTGCAGGCGGTGGGACTGGTGCGGGAAAGTAACGCCGGGGACCCCGCTCACCTAGAAGAAAACAAGACCCCAAAAGGCATCACCGAAAGGGATGCCTTTGTTCTTTTCATATCCATTTTTATCGTCGGCTTATGCGGAATTATTTACGAGCTCCTTATCGGCAGCACCAGCTCCTATCTACTGGGGGACAGCGTTAAACAGTTCTCCCTCGCCATCGGTTTGACGATGATGGCCATGGGCATCGGAAGTTATCTATCCCGGCTCATTGAGGACAACCTGATTTCCTGGTTTATAGGGGTGCAAATAGCGCTCGGTCTCGTAGGCGGACTGAGCGTGCCGATTTTATACCTCGCGTTTTCAATGACCGAATTCTATTACATATACATGATCTCCTTAATAGTGGCGATAGGTACGCTGGTGGGCCTTGAGATACCCCTTTTGACCCGGATTCTGGAGGGATTCTACGTTTTAAAGTTCAATATATCCAATGTCCTGTCGCTGGATTATCTGGGCGCCCTTATAGCCAGTCTGCTTTTCCCATTTTTCCTCCTTCCTTTTTTCGGAATTCTGGATAGCTCACTGATAATCGGCATCATCAATCTTATAGTAGGCTTTTTAAACCTCTGGTGGTTCAAGGACCAGATGAAATTAAAAACGAGAAGGATTCTTTATTCTTATTCGATTTCCGTATGTGCCCTCCTGTTGGTTTTTTTCGTCTTTTCAGGAAATTTTTTGGCCTTCTGGGAAAAGGGGATTTACGAGGACAAGGTTATTCTTTCGAAACAGACCAAATACCAGAAGGTGGTCCTTACGAAAAACAGGGACGACCTGAGAATGTATATAAACGGAAACCTTCAGTTCTCGTCAATAGACGAATACCGCTATCACGAGTCTTTAATCCACATACCCCTTTCGTTTGCGCCGTCGAAGGAAAATATTCTGGTCTTGGGCGGCGGAGACGGTTTGGCGGTGCGGGAAATCCTCAAATACCCGGAGGTAAACAAAGTAACCATTGTTGACTTAGATCCGGTGATTACCGAGCTGGCGGCTCGGCACCCCATGTTGCGCGCTATGAATCAGAATAGCATGAGCCACGAAAAGGTTACTGTGGTGAACAAAGACGCTATGAAATTCCTTGAAAATGCCAATGAATTTTACGATGTTATTATCGCAGACCTGCCGGACCCAAACAACATCTCCCTTGCGAGGCTGTACAGCAGGGAATTTTACAAGCTTGTGAGAAGCAAACTTTCCAAGGGGGGGATATTCGTAACCCAATCTACAAGTCCGTTCTATGCGAAAAAGGCCTTTTGGAGCATATACAAAACGATGGAAGAAGCCGGATTCGAAAACGTCTACCCCTATCATGCCTACATTCCATCGTTCGGCGACTGGGGATTCGTAATGGGCTCCGCCTTGAAAATTGATACGCGCTCGGCAACATTGAATGTGCCCACCAAGTACCTTGACGTAAGCCTGACAAGCGAGCTTTTTTATTTTTCCAAGGATTTAATTGATAACGACGTTACGTTCAGCACGCTGGACAAACCCAAAGTTTTAACCTATTACCTCGATGGATGGAAATATTGGCGCTAAACAGCCGTTCAGCCGGTTCCCTTAATGTCTCAAGGGCGGACGATCTAATTTTCGGCCTTTCCTACTGCGAGGATATACCGATTTCATACAAAACGTATCTCACATGGGAGGTCGTCGGAAGCGTTGCAATGCGCGCAAAGATCATCGGGCATAGCCATGTTGTTCAATATTCCATTGGCAATGTTTCGCTTTATGAAGTCCTTGCCTGTACCGATGAAAGGGATTTTGATGGAACGGGTTTTATACACTTTCCACTCAAGGATAGAAATTCGTTCAAGGTGGATGAAAGCTTCGAAGAAATTTCCATTGCCGTCGATATCTTTATGGAGGAGATAACGAACGGGAGCTCCCGGGAAGTTTCCCGGTTTTTAGGCCTGAAAAACGTTGTTCATTACAAGTTCCCCGGAAAAGAGGATATGGAATTCAAGCCGATTACCGCGCTGATGTGCGATGCCGAAAAAAACAGCGTGCGCACCCTCCATGTGTATCCTGAAGAAAACCGCCTTGTATGGACGTCTTCCCGTATTTCAATTAACGATAAAGATTCTTTGCGCAGATGATTCATTTCTTAAGAAGGTTCTACCTATTGTTGTCGAAAAGGAGGCTCTTTAAGTGGAGCAGGATCATTGCGTTGTTGGGATCGCTCTATATCGCGACGATTATCTTGATGCCGTACCTTGAGGGTTCGGGCAGTCCCTTTCTTTCCCTTTTCGATTCCAGCTGGTGGTTTATCGTTACTGTTACAACGGTTGGATACGGCGACATGTCGCCGACTTCCATGGGCGGGAAAATTCTGGCTATGATGGTCATGGTTGGCGGAATCGGCTCCATCGCACTCGTCATAGGCAACGTATCTGAATCGATCATTAATGCCGGGAGGAAAAAGATGAAAGGCTCAAGTAGATTTAATAAAAAAAGTCATATCGTGATTTTCGGTTACCGAGGGCATGAGACCCGTCAACTGATCGAGGAAATTCTGGCGGATGAAAACCGGTCGAAAAGAATGCTTGTTTTTTGCTCAAGCAAAGCGGAGGAAAATCCTTTTCCGGATATGGATGTGGATTTTATTCGTGGAGAGCTGACGTCCGATGACGTGCTGGAAAGAGCGTGTGTGGCTTACGCCGATAAAATCCTCATTCACGGTCACGATGATCACCAGACTATGGCGATTGCCGTAGCCGTATTCAATATCAACAAAGAGGCGCATATTGTCGCATACCTTGAGAGCCTCGACATTGCAAGACTACTCAGGGGAATGAATCCGAAGATTTCCTGTATTGAGCCGTTTTATGTTCCGATGATGGTGCAGGAAATGCAGGATCCCGGCGTTATTGACGTTATAAAGCTGCTTTTCAGCAACCTGGTGGGAGAGGTTATTTACCGTGTGGATATCCCTGACGGAGAATATTCCGTGCCGTTCGAGACCCTCTTTAAATTGTTCAAGGAAAAATACGGAGCCACTGTCATCGGAGTGATTGATAGCGGCCCCATTATCAATCCTCCCTCGAACTTTGTCGTAAAAGCCGGTATGGCCTTGGTCCTTATTGCCGCAAAACGGCCGACAAAAGTCAATTGGGAGGAAATGTGTTTACGTGTGTAATTGATAGATGATCCATGCACTTCGCATTAATCTTTCATTTCCCACCAAATAAGGTGGTTAAGAACTGTACCGAAAAAACAACACGAACCACCGAGCTAAAACATTCTTCAGTCCGCCTTTTGCCTATCGATTAAAAAATGTTGCAATGCTAGCCGCAGCGCTAGCCGATAGCAGTTTCTCGGAAGGTGAGTGTTCTAAGGTATTGTTTTCAAAATCGATATTTGGATATTCTGCCTATCATTGCCCGATTGCCAGTCGGATCATCCTTTGATCTATTGGGAAATTAAAGTGTTTTCGGCAAAATACCACTGCGGGATTTTTTATCCCGTGTGATCTCCTTAAGCATAAATATTCCAAAAATAATTTCCGCTAAGTTACGAAATTCAATAAGTTGAGTGGCGCCGGAGGCCGGGCGGCGTGTCGCCGCTGACGATGATTATCGGCAAAAGCTTTATCTGACGGCTCTGCCGCCTATGTTGCACACTTTTGAAGTGTGTGGTGCCGGAGGCCGGAATCGAACCGGCACAGGGTTGCCCCCGCGGGATTTTGAGTCCCGTGCGTCTACCAGTTTCACCACTCCGGCACACTGTAAAGATAGATTCTACACACTGTAGGTAAAACTGAAAGCTAAAAATTCTTTCGGTTAAAAACCGAGGAAGGCCGCGCTTGCCATCTCGATGTACCTGCCGGGAACTATCCCCAGCCTCAATACGCCCCACACCGAAATTACCAGCGCCGCGATAAGGGCGGGCGACGCCACCACCGGCGGCAACCTGTCGTCTTCGGGTTTATCGCGCATGTACATGGCGACAATGATGCGCAGGTAATAGTAAACGCCTATTGCGGAATTGATCACCGCTATCAGGACCAGTCCGTAAAGCCCGGCGTTAACCGCCGACATGAAAACGTAGAACTTGCCCAAAAATCCGGCCATAGGCGGAATGCCGGCCAGCGAGAATACGAGAATCGCCATCACTGCCGCAAGGACCGGGTTAGTGGACGCCAGCCCGGCCAGATCGTCAACGCCGGTGCGTTTTTCGTTCTTGCGGGCCACCAGCGCCAGTATCCCGAAGGCGCCGATATTCATGAAGGTGTAAACCAGCATGTAGTACATGACGCCGGATACGCCCTCCCTAGTAACCGCCGCAACGCCCACCAGCGCGTATCCCGCGTGCGCGATTGACGAAAAGGCCAGCATCCGTTTTACGTCTTTTTGAACCAGCGCCGCGATGTTGCCGACCGTCATCGTCATGATTGCCATCACCGCTATCCACATCGCCCAGTCGACCTCAAACGGCATCGCGCCAATGAAGACCCTGAAGATTGCCGCCAAGCCGGCGGCCTTTGGTCCCGCCGACATGAACGCCGTAATCGGTATCGGCGCGCCCTGATAAACGTCCGGCGTCCACTGGTGGAAGGGAACCGCCGCTATCTTGAAACCGAGCCCCACGATAATCAGCGCCGCCGCGATATTGAGAACCGTCTGGTTGGGTATGCCGCCGCTTATCACCGCCGCTATTTCACGAAGGTTCGTGTGTCCCGTAAGGCCATAGACCAGCGCCATCCCGTAAAGCAAGAACCCGCTGGCAAACGCGCCCAGAAGGAAATACTTCAGCGAAGCCTCGTTCGATTCCAGCCTCGTCCTCGTGTACCCCGCAAGGACGTAAAGCGAAATCGAAAGGAGCTCCAGCCCCATAAAGATCGTCATCATGTCCGTTCCCGCCGCCATGAACATCATGCCGACGGTGGCGAAAAGGAGCAGGGCGTAATACTCGCCGTGGTTTATCTGCTCGTCCTGCGCGTAACGCACCGATATTAGAATGGTAAGCCCCGTGCCGACCAGGAAGATCAGCTTGAAGAACTGCGTAAACCTGTCCGCGCCGTACATGCCGGAAAAAGTGGTGAACGGATCGTGCGGCATCCCGGCAAAGACCGCGGCCGTTACAACGCCTGCAAGCGAGATGTAGGCGATGCGGTCGTGTCCGCGCCTTTCGGAAAATACGTCCAAAATCAGCACAAGGCACGCCGTAGATACGAGTATCAGCTCCGGCAGTATCGCGCCTAGATTAATCTGCGGTATCGGAATAGGCATTATCGGGCCTCCCCTTTATCGAGCCGCGCCACTATATCGGAGGCCGTTTCAACTGATCGGACCTTTTCCGCCTTTTCCACCTTCCGGGCCTTTTCCACAATCTGTACGAGGTTTTTAACGCTCGCCTCGGTCTTTTTTATAATCGGGTTCGGGTAGAGCCCTATCCAGAAGACGGCCACGACCAGCGGTATCAGGTACGCAAACTCCCTCGCGCTCAGATCGGGCAACTTCTTGTTTTCCTCTTTAGTAATCTCGCCGAACATCACCCTCTGGAACATCCACAGCATGTAAACCGCCGCCCAGATAACGCC
>JAZFVB010000214.1:0-5279 GCA_036447515.1 Nitrospinota bacterium | reverse complement strand
CATGAAATCAAGCAAGAAGCGGGCGACTTTTCCGTATGAATCCAGAAAGGCAAGGCTTGCCACTTTCTCATCGATTTTTCTCAGCCTGCGGCTAAGGGAAATCATCGTATTCAGCGCTATTTCCGGATTGCTTTCGATAAGACGTAAAAAGTCTTCCCTTTGAATGATAAGGGCTTTGCTTGGTTCTACTGACATGACGTTTGCCGAACGGAACTGCCCGTCCAGAAGCGACATCTCGCCGAAGAAATCCCCTTTGTAGAGAATTTTCAGAATCATCTCCTTACCCTTGTCGTCATTTAGAAAGATTTTCACCGAACCGGAGTTCAATATGAAGAGGGTGCTTCCTTCATCGCCCAAGTGGAATATGACCTCGTTTTTCTTATATACCTTGTAACTGGAAATTTTTGAGAGGTTTTTTAGCGCAACGTCATCGAGGCTGGCGAATAAAGGTATCTGGCGCAAAGCAAGAAATCTATCCATATGTGTTGATATTATGACAGAGAGCGGACAATTAACTAATCGAATTCAGCCAGTTAACCGATGGGTGTTTCAATATGCTATACGGCGGGATGAATCGTTTATCCGTAACCCCGGATTCATGCGGCAATCGGATTATGAGGATACTTCCGTAACTTCCTCCTGGGAGTTCTGTATCGAAGCGTCGTCGGAATCATTGGTTTCCTCTATTTTACGTTCGGACGGGACTTCCGCCCCGACAAGTTTTCGATACTCGTCAAAGACGCATCGTTCCAGTTCCTTGCGGAAAGAGGTATTTATGGGATGCGCGATATCCTGATATTTCCCGCTTTTGTTCCTGCGGCTCGGCATGGAAACGAAAAGCCCGTTTTTCCCCTCGACTATCTTGATGTCTTTTATTACGAGTGCGTTTTCAATTGTAATTGACACATATGCTCTTAACCGCTCATCATTTACCGGACGAACGGACACTTCGGTGATTTCCATATTACCCTCCTTGACACTTCATGTGATTCATGGAATCCACCGCCTTTGCAGTGGCGCACCACCACGAACCATTTTTTATGTTTTCAAAAGCCTTGCGTACCTCCCTACGCTTTTTAAAAATTGCGAATACAGCAGAACCGCTCCCCGACAGCATCACCCCCTTACAATCAAATTTTTCGAGTCTCTTTTTTATCTCTTTTATAATAGGGTATTTTTTTTCAACAACTTTCACCAAGTCATTTGCCAACAGACCACCCATTCCGTCAAGAGTAATAAAACATCTATCTACCCTTGCCGGAATTCTAACTGATTGGACAGAACTTGTCAATTCCCGGTCAAACTCCGCATATATATTCTTTGTGGATATTTTTACCCGAGGTTTTACAAGCAAAACGTAAAACTTTTCGAAAACCGGCACAGCCTTCAGCCTGTCGCCAACACCCGTGGCCCACGCGCGGGGGCCGAAAAGGAAGAAGGGAACGTCCGCGCCGAGCTTTTTAGCCCTGGCCCTCAGGGCTTTTTCGGAGCGCCCAAGCCCCCATATACGGTTAAGCCAATAAAGCGCGGCGGCCGCGTTCGAACTCCCGCCGCCGAGGCCCGCTCCGCTGGGGATATTTTTTTCGATATTTATCCACACGCCGGGCAACCCGCTTCGCCAGAGCATTTTTGCGGCAAGATAAGCAAGGTTCTTCTTTGCGGGGATCGACCTGTCCGTGCACGTAACGCGAATTCCGCCGCGAGGCCATGGCCGGAAAGTCATAACATCGCAAAGGTCGATCATCTGGAACAGGGTAGCTATATTGTGGTATCCGTCGGGTCTTTTCCCGGTAATTTTCAAAAAAAGATTTATCTTGGCGGGAGAGCGCACTACCAGGGGAAGCGATGGCATCGGGCTTATTCTTTATCCCTCTTTTCCAAATTTTCATTAAGGCGATTTTTTAAAAGCCCTATTTCCTGCGCAAGCGTTTGGGTGAGGTCCGAAATGCGGGAAATGGCCACGCTAATGCCAAGCAGTATTATCAGTAAAAGGAAGATTGCATAGACGATTATCGCATTGGAAGCCTGATAGAAACCGAGGAAAGACGCCAATCCCCCCAGACGGTTTCCGAAAATGGAAAACAGAAGAAATACCACGGAAACGAAAAACCACGTAAGGGAATAGTTTTCTTTAAGAAGCTTTCGCCGGACAAGCTCGAATATCAACGCCAAAAGGCCCAACGACAGCACAATGGAAATGATATGAAGTTTTACAGTCAATTTATCTTCCTCAGCCTTGTTAAAAGAAGCCCCAATGTTACCTTGATAATATAATAAATTCCCGCGAAAAAACCTATGCTAGAAACGCCCCCCTGCCTTTCGCGCATCGCTACCGGGGTTTCAGCTATCGTGCATCCGTGCATGGTAAGCAATACTATCGCTTCCGGCTCCGGATAATCGAAGGGGTAATCGTCGGCGAAAATCCTCATTACCCTTTCATTTACAAGCCTGAACCCGGACGTTACGTCATGGACCCTTACGCCTTTCGTAATGAGGCTTATCCAGTCCGAAAAAAAGCTGATGCCGATCCTTCTAAGAAAATGCGATTTGAACCCGCCTGAACTTTTATCCACAAAGCGCGAACCGATTACCATATCCGCTCCCGTTTTCTCCATTTCGGCGGCAAGCAGTTCTATCTGATCGGGCGGGTGCTGGCCGTCGGCATCGCACTGGACGGCGTACTTAAGCCCCTTTTCGAGGGCGAACCGGTAGCCGGTCTGCATGGCAACGCCTATCCCCATGTTTGCGGGAAGATCGATTACGTTCACTCCCGCATTGTGTGCGATGCGGGACGTTGAATCGTCCGAACCGTCGTTAATAACCACTATCCGGGATTTATCGAAGATAGCGCAAAGTTCGTTCAGGGTGCCCAAAAGAGCCTTTTCCTCATTGTAGGCGGGAACGATAATTGCCGCTTTTTCCGGTTTCACAGCCCAAACCTCACGATTCCCGCAAGGAGTCCGAAGCCCCTTGCAAATCCGCGAAGGAATGTAACAGGCGCCAATAGCAGGTTACGGGCGCTGCCAGTTTTAACGGCAATCGAAACCGGCCTTGGCATCTGCATAACGGTGTAAATAACAACGATTACCAAGTAAGGGAGACGAAAACTTTCATATCGCGAAAAAGGCAACCCGATGGCCGCCAAAACCGCCAGCGGCGGCTGAATGAAATCGAAAATTCCGCCGTAGCTGTCGCCTCCAGTGCGGTCTCGGTGATCTTTGTAAAGCTTTACACGCCATATACCGTGCTTAAATTGCTCTTTAAGGTAACGCCAAAGGGAGGCCTCGTGAAAGTGGGCTACTTCGGCCCGCGTGTCGAAAACAAGCTTGTACCCGTTATTAAGTACTCTGTAGGAAAGGTCGTTATCCTCGGCGGACGCGGATTTATACTCCTCGTTAAAACCGCCCGCCGCCTCCAGCGCCTTTTTGCGATAGGCGCAATTGAACGAACCAAGGTAGTCCACCAAGGCCGGCATAGAGTCGTGGCGCGATACGATTTCCGCGTGAATAAGGGTTGCCAGCAACCTTTCGGGGTTGGCTATGCCGTATGTTCCGCCCGCGCCGCCGACTTTATCATCGTTGAAGTGCCCAACTATAAACTTAAGGACATTGGCGTCCGGCAGGCAGTCCGCATCGGTGAAAAAGCATATATCGCCCCCGGCGCTTTTCCATCCGGCGTTGCGCGCGCTTGCGGGGCCGCCGTTCGGCTTCCGTATGAGCTTAACGGGATACCCGGCAACGATGTCGGCGGTGGAGTCGGTCGAGCCGTCGTCCACCGCGATTATCTCAATGTCTTCGTAATCGATTTCAAGGCAGGCGTCCAATACCTTTTTTATCGTGCCGGCGGCGTTGTAAACGGGGATAATTACGGAAACCTTCACGGAATTACAAGCCGTTCAGAAAATCTTTTATCGCCTTTTTAAGGCCTTCGGCGGATGCTCCCCCTTCGGCGGCGACGGCCTTATCGCCGGCGCTCTTTTCAAGGAGCGATGCAAGCTTGTCTTCTATTTCCTCAACTTCCATCGCCACTTCCACCAGGGGCCTGGGGTTTTTTATCAGCTCTTGCGATATTTCCATCTGGTGGTCGTTAAAGTGCTCGCCAAAAAGTTTTCTGCGCGGGCATATCACAAGGGGCGTGTTCCATTTGCGCGCGCTTATAACGGTTCCTATTCCCGCATGTCCGACAACGGCGTCTGCATTTTTAAAGAATGTTTCGGATTCGTCGAAAGCATAAAAGTCCTTCCACCGCGCGTTTTGGGGCGCGTATGCGCTTACTCCTTTTTGTATTACCGCCTCCATTCCCAGTTTCCCCGCAAGGGCGTCCATCGCCTTTACGAGCCTGTCAAAAGGCTGGTCGTGATTACCCACAGTTACGTAAATCACCTTGAAAATAATAACATTAGTTCCGGGGACGGCATATTTAATTCTTCGTACCGGTCTTCGGTATAGATTGATTATTAATTAAATGCCATAATAGGCGCATGAAACATTTTAGAATTCTGGCCGTTGTTCTTGCATTTCTTTTTTCTGTCGCCTGCGCATCCGATGAACCGGTCAAGGAGTCACCCTACCCCGGCATAAGGGACCGCGCCGACAAAACCCACAAAGACGTCGATAAAGATACGCGCTAGGAAACGTCCCGACCTAATTTTTAGATAACGTTTACCTTGCGCCGGTCATACGAACCCCTGCGGAAATAATATGGAAATTTACGCGGCGGCGAATTATACTGGTAAAAAGGCTGAAAGTAGAATAGACAGGCTTGTTATCCCGGGCAATACGAAACTCCGTATGCTTTGGGTGAAATATGCCGATAACCGATTTGCATAAGGATATTTATGGGTAGAAAGAAGAAGAAAAAAAGCACGGAAACAAAACAGGCGGAAAAAAAGACAAACTTACTCCTTGGCGTTGCGGGCGCGGTATTCGTAGTGATGATAGCTTACGTCGTCTTGCAGGGCGCATCCGAAAAGGCTCCCATTACGGGGCAAAACGCCGCGTCCGACACCGCGATCCCAAACAAGGTGGTGAAGGCCGGGCTGATAGAAATAAGGCCCGTTCTGCCCGCAAGCAGGTTCAGGGGCAGAGTTGCCCAAATCTACGGATACGCTTCCAAAATACCGGAAGTCTTCGACAAACTGTACTGCTACTGCCGTTGTAAGGAAAACCCGCGGTTCAGGCACAAGACTCTCCTTACTTGTTATACGGACGAACACGCCGCCAACTGCGGCATATGCCTCGACGAAGGCTCGGCCGCGTGGGAAATGACGCAGGACGGCA
>JAZFVB010000213.1:0-6566 GCA_036447515.1 Nitrospinota bacterium | reverse complement strand
AAATCGGGAGTTGACCTTCAGTTCAAGAAGATCAATGCGGGTTCAAGCAAGATAACCATTACGGACGACACCGGAAATGACGAAGTTGATATTGATGTTGCAGAGGCGAATATCGACCACGGTTCTATTAATGGGCTGAATGACGACGATCATACTCAATACCACACAGACGCCAGGCATGATGCCAAGAATGTAAATACTCACGCTGACATAACTTCTACGGGCGCGGATATCGACGATGCGGTAACAAAAAAACATTCTCATTCCAATCAAACCCAGTTGGATTTAGTTACAGATGGCGACCACGATGTAAGGACTGATAATCCGCACAGCGTAACGAAATCACAAGTAAGCCTCGGCAACGTCGAAAATTTAAAAGTCAAACTCGACGCAACCGCCGCGCCAACTGTCAACGACGATAGCGGGTCGGGGTACGCCGTAGGTTCGCGGTGGTTCAATGTTACGGCGGACAAGGAATATGTTTGTCTGGACGCTTCTTCCGGCGCGGCTGTTTGGACGGAAACTACCGGCGGTGGTGGAGGAAGTGGCGACGTAACAGGGCCAAGTTCATCTATCGATGAAAATATAGCGGTATTTAACGGCACAACAGGTAAAATAATCGAAGACGGAGGAATGACCATAATAGGGCTTCTTGATCCAGTATTTTACGCCCGCGACATTAAATGGACGAACAAGGGCGATTCCGTTGCCGCCGACAGGCGTACTCTTGTAACGCCTGCCGAAATGCCGGTGGTTATCAACTCCGCGCTGTACAAGCTGGCTTCTCAATCGGAACTTGATCTTAATGCAACAAGCGGCGGCGTAAACGGCAATGGCTGGTGGGATCAGATCACGACCGATTACCGAACCGCCTCAAACAGAGCTGGTAAGGATTTTTACGTGTATGCTTGTGTCCCGTCAAGCGGCATCGTGCCGGACATCGTACTGTCCGCGAATTCGACCGTCCCAGATGGCTATACGTCAAGTAATTCCCGTAAAGTGGGCGGGTTCCACTGCTTATGCGTTAACGTGGGCACGATCTCCGGCCATACGCTCACGGGCTATCTGCAAGGGGATATCCTTCCGGCCTCTGTGTGGGACTTGAAACATCGCGCTAAAAATATAACCGGCAATGACGGCCTTGTTTACGACGAAGGTACTAATCTTTGGGTACAAATATATCTCGCGTCTGGTACTGGTTCCTCAACAGCCAGCGTTTATAACGCAACCATTTCCGATATCCGCGACTGGATGGATTTCAACGACGACGGCGCGGCAATCGGGATGCGATTATTGCATGACCACGAGTTTCAGTCGATTGCCGCCGGTTCCAACGAGGAGACGAATATCTCCGGTTCCTCCAATCCCGGAACGACAGGCGGCCATTCCGATACTGCAAGCAGGCGGATGATTTCAGATATCGGATGTGAGGACTGTGTCGGAGTGACAGCGCAGTTGTTACTAACGTCTTCAGCACGCTTGAGCGACGGAACTGCAAGCGGTTGGTATGACTTACCTGGCGCTAAAGGCTCGATTTTTTCATATGGCACTAGCAAATATGGCAATACGCAGTTGTCAGCGGGCGGCGATTACAATGATACCGAGCGTTGCGGGTCGCGCTCGCGGAAGGCGCTTAACTATCGCTGGTATACAAGTACGGGTCTCGGCGGTCGGTTCGCCTGCGCGGGAATTTAGGAGATAGAAATGAAAGGTTATCCGAAAAATATTAAGACAGTGCAGGATTTTATAAACCTGTTGAGCACGCCCGTCTATAAAGAAAAGGCGTTGTTGGAGTTACAGGCAATTTTCGATCTACAGGACGATACGGCCGAACGCGCCACTACGTTAATCGATCCGAACGATGAATCAAAAGGCTGGAATACGGAGATAATTGATAACCCCATGCCGCTCTACAAACAAAAAGGGTTCACTAGCAGACAGGCGGTCATAGCCCTCATTACGGAATATGAAAGGAAGGCGGTTAAAACAAAGTACCCGAAGAGATGAACAATGGAAATTAACGGAACACCAAAAAGAGTAAACCGGGAAAAGAATCCGCCTCCTCCAGACCAGAAGGCGTGGAAAATGGTTGAATAGGGCGGATAGAAAGATGGAACTTAGCAAAATCGAATTATGTTAGCGGCTCCACGCCAAGCGTTTTAAGTTCCTCAAGCGTCATTGAGACCAGATTGCCGATCTTTTCCGCCACCGGCTCCGTAAGCTCCATCCGGCGCGTCTTTATATCTTCCGGCTTGATGCCGATGATTACAACCGATTCCGGCAAGCGTCCGTTGATCTCGGCTATCGAAAGGCATTCAAGAAAACCTATGTCGTGAGGCGAGAGTTTTTTTGGAATGTTCAGCCGCAATTCGTCAAGTGTGTAACGGTAAAGGGCGCCAGGTTCGCCGGGCCCCTTAACCGCGTCGATCACAATAAGATGGTCGGCTTCTTCTATTAAAGGAAGGAGCCCCATCATGCCCGTGGTTCCGCCGTCGTAAAGCTCCACGTTTTCCGAAAAAGTGTATTTCTCTTTAATCGCTTCAACCGCGCGCACGCCGACGCCTTCGTCGGACATCAATATGTTGCCGATGCCGAGAACTATTATCTTTTTCGCCACGGAATTAAATTATTCAGGTTAAGCCTCTGCTTGGAATGACAGAAGGGCATGATAAAGTTTGAGCAGGCGTTCCCCCCCGGAACGCCTACTCCATATCCCGATACTTGTAACCTCCGACCATCTGGCCGATGTGCCCGTCCTTCCATATGACCGTCTTTATGATCTGGAGGTGCACGTGGATTATTATCCCCGCAAGCATCACCCATTGGACAAGGTGATGCGCCGTCCTCACGCCCTGATGGCTTCCGAATATAATTTCAACCCAATCCGTCGTAAGGTGTATGAGTTTCGACCACCAGTAATCAACCGGAAGCCCGACTACGTAAATCTGAAAACCTGTAATCATCTGAATCGCCATCATGATAACAAGCAGTAAGAACAACAGCCCGTCAAGCGGATCGAAATGCCGGTAAAAAGGCGGCTTTACGTGGGTGAAATAGCTCTTTGCAACCTGCGCCGCGTCGCGCAAAACCGTCGGTGTGGGAATCATCTCCTTCCAGTAACGGTGGTGACGGCTCATGAATGCAAGGTAAACCCAAACCATCAGCGCGACGTCCAGAACCATCGCGGCAATAAAATGATAGTATCTTATGCTCGCCATTGTGAATGTGTTGTATGGCTCGCCCTGCCCGAACACCAAAGTGGGGTTGCCGATATAGTAGCCGGTAACCATCAGCGTTATCACCGAAAAGAAGGTGGTCCAGTGTATAAGCCTGTTCGTAAAGTTGCGGGTGTACACCAGCACTTTCTTTTGCGGCAGTATCCTTAGCGTAGCTTCCATAATACGCCCCGGCTCCTTTTCCGGTTAAATCACCTTCGTTACATAAACCTCGTTCGTTTCCGGATCGATAACATGCACCGCGCACGCCAGGCACGGATCGAACGAATGGATAGTGCGCAGTATCTCCAGCGGGTTCTTCGGATCGGCAACCGGCGTACCGATAAGCGCTTCCTCGAACGGCGAGCGACGCCCCTTGCTGTCGCGGGGTGATCCGTTCCATGTTGTCGGAACCACAAGTTGATAGTTCTTTATCACCTTGCCGGACACTTCTATCCAGTGTCCCAGCGCGCCGCGCGGAGCCTCGGTCATGCCAAACCCGCGCGCGTTCACCGGCGTCTCGTAATCGGTGAAGGTTTCAAGGTCTCCCTTTTTTATGTTCACCACGAGTTCGTTTACCCATTTACCGACTTCATCGGCGATGATCTTCGTTTCAACCGCCCTTGCCGCCGTCCTGCCGAGCGTCGAGAAGAGTATTTCCGGCCCCACGCCCAGCTTGCCCAGGAGCCAGTTGACGTTTTTCACCGTCGACTCGTGGCCCGATGCGTAATTGACGAGCATCCTCGCAAGCGGCCCTACCTCCATCGGCATGTCGTCGTAACGCGGAGTTTTAAGCCATGAGTATTTGCCGTTGTTTTGCGTTTCCAGCCCCGTGTACCACGGATCGGTTTCGCCCTCGCTCGGTTTGAGGGGTTTGTCTCCCTTGTACCATGCGTGCGTTACGTCTTCCGTGATCTTCGCCTCGTCAACCAGATGAACCTTGGAGAGGTCTCTGTCTTTTATGATGCCGCGCGGGAACCAAAGGTTATCCGGTTCCTTGCCGCCTTTCATCGGGAACATTCCATACGAGAGATAATTCTTTACGCCTCCTCCTATCGAAGCCCAATCAAGGTAGAAGGGCGCCACGGCGAGTATGTCGGGGATGTAAACGTTGTCTATAAAGTCCCTGGCTTCCTGCAGGATGCCAAGAAACTCGCTTATCCGGTCGACGTTAAGGTCGTTGACGCATGTAACGCCTCCGACCGTGTAAGTCTGTAGGTGCGGGTTCTTGCCGCCGAACAGCGCGTGCATCCTGGCTATCCGCGCCTGGAGCGCAAGCGCGTCCAGATAGTGCGATACCGCCATAAGGTTGGCCTCCGGCGGAAGCTTGTATGCCGAATGTCCCCAATAACCGTTCGTGAAGGGACCCAACTGGCCGCGGTCGACGAACTTTTTAAGCTTGTCCTTTACATTTTTGAAATCGCCCGGGCCGCTCTTCGGCGCGTTTGGGTTTACCGAGTTCGCAAGCGCCGAGGTCTTTGCCGGGTCGGCGCTCAAGGCCGATACAATGTCCACCCAGTCCAGCGCATGCAGATGATAGAAATGCACCGGATGGTCGTGGATGTATTGCGCGGCGTGTATGAGGTTCCTTATAATTCGCGCGTTGTCCGGTATCTGAATTCCGAATGCGTTTTCCACGCATTTTACCGACGCAAGAGCGTGAACCTCGGTGCACACGCCGCAAACGCGCTGCGTGATGAGCCACGCGTCGCGCGGATCGCGCTTCTTTAAAAATACCTCGAAGCCCCGCCAAAGAGTGCCCGAACTCCAGGCTTCCTTTACCTTGCCGTTTTCGATTTCAACCTCTATTCGAAGGTGTCCTTCGATTCGGGTAATCGGATCGATTACTATTCTTTCACCCATGGTTCACCCCCTATTCCTTGTCGTCTTTTTTTGGTTTATCTTCGAACTTTTCGCGGTTGAGCAGCGTGTAACCGGCGTGAATCGCCGCGCCGGCCGCCGCCGCGCCGACAAGTGTGAAGCCGATCTTGTCCGCCGTCGCCTCCACGCCCGGAAGCGTTACATTCGGCAGCCGTGCGTAGAACGGTTGCATGTTGTCCCAGAACTGCGGTTCGGAACATCCGATGCACCCGTGGCCGCCTTTAACCGGCCACGACGTACCGTCGTTCCATTCCACCGTGGAGCAGTTGTGGTAAGTCTGCGGACCCTTGCACCCGACCTTGTAGAGGCACCATCCGTCTTTTGCGGCCTGGTCGCCGAACTTTTCGACGAACTGCCCCGCGTCGAAATGCGCGCGCCGGTAGCAACTGTCGTGGATTCTCTTGCCATAGGCGAATAAGGGACGCCCCAGCTTGTCGGTTTTGGGAAGAGTGCCAAGAAGAAGGAAATTGACTATCGTCGCCACCGAGTTGACCACGTTATGGGGGCATCCCGGTATCTTTAATGTTGGTATGCCAATGGCGTCTTCAACGCCTTTCGCTCCGGTAGGATTCGGTTTTTGCGCCTGAACGCCTCCGAACGATGCGCACGTCCCAACGCACACCACCGCGGCGGCGTCGGCGCAAACCTCGCGGGCAAGTTCGATCCCCGTCTTTCCCGCGATAGTAAGGTACGCGCCGGGTTTTCCCGCCGGGCCGGGCGGAGTGGCCGTTGGGATCGCGCCTTCGCAAATGGCGATGTATTTACCTTTATTGTCCTTCATCGCCTGTGCCAGCGCCGCTTCGGCTTTGTCGCCGGACGCGGCCATCAGCGTTTCGTGGTAATCGATTGAAAGGACGTTGAAAATAAGTTCCTCGGTGGAAGGGTAGGTTGAGCGGATAAACGATTCGCTGTCGCCGGTGCATTCGGCGAAATGCAGCCATATGACCGACGGCTTTCTTGCCGCCGCTTCAATGGCCTCGGCTATCCTCGGAACGTACGACGCGCTGAGCCCAAGCGTTACCGCTATCTTTGCGCAAAACGTCATAAAGTCGCGCCGGTCAAGGTCTTCGAACATCTGCAACTTGTCTTCCCTGCTGGCTCCCTTCAGGTTTTCGTCAATCGTACGGCACATATACTATTCCCTCCCAACCAAAACGGTTTTATTAACCAAACTAAAACCCATATCTTTACCCCCCGTGATCTTTCATGGGGGTCGATACCGTGTCCATTTCCTTGCGTGTCGGAATATGCGGTTCAAGAAACAAACCGTAACGGTCTGCAAAGTTATCAAGCTGGCTGTAAGGGAATATCTTGTAACCGCCGATAATCGACGATATGTCCGATTCCGTAAAGATCATGTTCTTCCATATCTGAAAATAGATATGGATTAAAGCTATCGAACCCAGCATGTACATCGCGAAATGATGGATAAGCCTGATGTTGGGCTGGCCTCCGAGCGCGTAGTTTATG
>JAZFVB010000212.1:0-5854 GCA_036447515.1 Nitrospinota bacterium | reverse complement strand
AAGCATCGCGGCGTCGTGTGCGACAAATGCGGGGTCCAGGTGACCCAGTCCAAGGTGCGTCGGGAGTGGATGGGGCACATCGAGCTGGCCTCGCCGGTGGCGCACGTCTGGTTCTTCAAGGGCCTGCCCAGCAAGATCGGCAACTTCCTCGATATGACGATGAGCGAAATGGAAGCGGTAATCTATTTCGAGAAATACGTCGTTATTGACCCGAAAAACACCAAGCTAAAGAACCGCCAGCTCCTCACCGAAGAAGAATACGAAGAAGCCGTCCGTGATTACGGTGAAGACGCCTTCGTTGTCGGAATGGGTTCGGAAGCAATACAGGAACTTCTGAGATCGGTCGACATGGCGGAGCACGCAAAGGAACTCAAACACAAGCTTGCAAAAACCTCATCGGTTCAGACCGGCCGCAAGCTGGCAAAACAGCTGAAGATCGTTGAGGCGCTGCGAAAATCGGGCAACAAGCCGGAATGGATGGTTCCCAACGTCATACCGGTCATTCCGCCTGAGCTCAGGCCGCTTGTGCCCCTCGACGGAGGCAGGTTCGCCACATCCGATCTCAACGACCTCTATCGCCGCGTTATAAACCGCAACAATCGCTTGAAAAGGCTTATCGAACTACGCGCCCCGGAAATAATAATACGCAATGAAAAACGGATGCTGCAGGAGGCCGTCTCGGCCCTTTTGGACAACGGGCGCAGGGGAAGGGTGCTTAAAGGCCCCAACAAAAGGCCGCTTAAATCCCTTACCGATATGCTTAAAGGTAAACAGGGCAGGTTCCGCCAGAACCTCCTCGGAAAGCGCGTGGACTATTCCGGCCGATCTGTTATCGTGGTCGGTCCCGAGCTTAAGTTCTGGCAGTGCGGCCTGCCGAAGAAGATGGCGGTGGAACTCTTCAAGCCGTTCATCTATCACAAGCTTGAGGTAAAGGGATACGCCGCCACAATAAAAAGCGCCAAGAAGATGGTGGAGGAAGAAGCGCCGGAAGTATGGGAAGTCCTCGACGATGTTGTAAAGGACCATCCGATTCTTTTGAACCGCGCGCCCACGCTTCACAGGCTCGGCGTGCAGGCCTTCGAACCGGTGCTTATAGAAGGAAAGGCGATACAGCTGCATCCTCTGGTGTGCGCCGCGTTCAACGCAGACTTCGACGGCGACCAAATGGCGGTACACGTTCCGCTTTCGCTTGAAGCCCAGGTAGAGGCAAGGATGCTGATGCTTTCGATCAATAACATCCTTTCGCCCGCCAACGGAAAGCCTATTGCCGTGCCGTCGCAGGATATCGTGCTCGGCTGCTACTACCTCACAAAGGAGCGCTGGGGAATGGACGGCGAGAATAAGGCCTTTTCCAATATAGAGGAAGTTCGCTCCGCGTACGACGCCGGCAAGGCGCACCTGCAGGCGCGGATCAGGGTGCGGATAGACGGACAGATTTACGAGACAACCGTGGGGAGAGTGCTCCTTTACGAAATAACGCCAAAGGAAATACCTTTTTCACGCGTTAACAGGCTTATGAACAAGGGCACTATTAACTCGCTGGTAAACGATTGCTATACCAAAGTGGGACGCGACAAAACAGTGACCTTCCTGGACGACCTGAAAGACATCGGATTCACCTACGCCACCAAGTCGGGAATTTCCATCTGCCTGGAGAACATGACGATACCCAAAAAGAAGGCGGAACTCGTTGACAGCGCGCGCAAGAAAGTGGCAAAGGTCGAGGAACAGTATCGTAACGGCCTTATAACCAAGGGCGAGGGCTACAACAAGATCATAGATATCTGGGCGCAGATTACGGATAACCTAACCGAAGAGGTTTTCTTCGAACTAAAAAAGGAAGACGACCGGATTGTGGAAGGCTCCATACCGGGGGCGGACTTCAACGGCGTTTACTGCATGGCGGATTCGGGAGCGAGGGGCTCCAAGGCGCAGATATCGCAGCTTGCCGGCATGAGGGGCCTTATGGCCAAGCCGTCGGGAGAGATTATCGAGACGCCGATCACCGCAAACTTCCGCGAAGGGTTGACGGTTGCCCAGTATTTCATCTCCACACACGGCGCGCGAAAGGGGCTGGCCGATACCGCGTTAAAGACCGCAAACTCCGGCTACCTTACAAGACGGCTCGTGGACGTGGCGCAGGACGTCATAATCTCCTTGGAAGACTGCAACACCCTTAACGGAATAGAGATAATCGCCCTGGTGGAAGGCGGCGAAATTATCCAGAGGCTCGGCGAGCGCCTGCTTGGCAGGGTCAGCCTGGAGTCGATTATTGATCCGTTCACCAAGGAAGTGCTCCTTGATGGCAGTAAGGAGATCGACGAAGAGGCGGTGGAAAAGATAGAAAACGCGGGCGTGGAGGCGGTGAAAATACGTTCCACGCTTACGTGCGAATCGGAAGAAGGCGTATGCGCCATGTGTTACGGCCGCAATCTGGCCACCGGAAAGCACGTTGAGATGGGCGAGGCGGTAGGAATAATAGCCGCGCAGTCGATTGGCGAACCCGGCACGCAGCTTACCATGCGCACCTTCCACATCGGCGGTATCGCCAGCAAGGTCGCGGAGCAGACCAAATTGCAGACCCTGAACGGCGGCATAGTCAAATACATGGACATCCGATCAGTGACGCTGAAAAACGGGGAAGTGGTCATAATGAACCGCAACGGCGGAATGATCATTCAAGACGACGAAGGAAGGGAAAAGGAGCGCTACAAGGTCATTTACGGCGCGCGCTTAAAAGTCGCCAACAACCAGCGCGTTAACGAAGGCGATACCCTCGCCGAATGGGACCCATACACCCTGTCGATACTCACCGAAGCCGCCGGCACCATAGCGTTCGGCGACATACTCGAAAACGTGACGATGCGCGAAGAGGTGGACGAAGTTACCGGCCACTCGATTAAGGTGATACTTGACCACAGGGAGGAAAAGAAACACCCGCGCATATCGATCAAGGACGATAAGAACAAAACCGCCGCCAGGCATCTCCTTCCGTCGGGAGCGCATATAAACGTAAAAGAGGGGCAGAAGGTCGAAGTTGGCGACATAATCGCAAAGATCCCCCGCGAAACCACCAAGACCAAAGACATTACCGGCGGTCTGCCGAGGGTCGCCGAGCTTTTCGAAGCGCGCAAGCCGCACGACCAGGCCACGATCACCGAGGTTTCGGGGCGCGTGAAATATGGCCAGTTTGTCAAGCGGCAAAGGGAAATTATCGTTGTTACGGACGACGGTGAGGAGCACACTTACCTCGTAATGCGCGGCAAACACGTAAACGTGCACGAAGGAGACTACGTAAACGCGGGCGAGCCCCTTGTCGACGGCGCTTCCAACCCGCACGACATACTGAACATACTCGGCGAAAAGGAACTTCAGAAATACCTCGTAAACGAGGTGCAGGAAGTTTACCGCCTGCAGGGCGTTCAGATAAACGACCAGCATATAGAGATCATAGTCCGGCAGATGCTCAAACACCTTGTTATCGAAGACCCGGGCGACACCGATTTCCTTACAGGCGAACAGGTTACCAAGAGGACGTTCCAGAAAAAGAACATGGAGATAGTCAAAAAGGGAAAGGTTCCGGCGAAAGGCAAGCCGATTTTGCTGGGCATCACCAAGTCGTCCCTTGCGACCGACAGTTTTATTTCAGCCGCGTCGTTCCAGGAGACGACAAGGGTGCTTACCGAAGTATCGGTTTCGGGGAAGGTCGATATCCTGAAAGGCCTGAAGGAAAACGTGATAATGGGCAGGCTTATTCCGGCGGGAACGGGAACGCGGCGCTACCAGAACGCCTCCGTAACCGTTGTAAAACTGCCGGGCTTTGAGGAACAGGAAGAAGAAACGGAAATTACGGAGGAACCGGCTACCACCTGAATTTACCCCCCGGTTTAAGGTTGGTTTAAAAAGCGGCCAATGAAAAAACGTACAACCGCCTTTTTATCGGAATCGCTGGACGCGTTTTTGCGAATCGTCCGGCAGGAACGCATCTTCATGGTGGGCGTTGCCTGCGTAATTGGCTTTACCGTGGGCGTTGCGGCCGTTCTTTTCAAGTGGATGATATTTTACGTCCACGATTTCTTTTATAACCGAATGGTTTACGTTGATATGGACGTCTGGTCCGTCAAGCTTTTGTGGATTCCCGTGGCGCTTGCCATTGGCGGCCTCCTCGTCGGCCTGATGAACCACTTTCTCAACCCCGGCAACGAAACCGGCTCCGTGGCAGAGGCGATGAAGTGGGCGGCGGTCGACCAGGGCGTGGTGCCTTCGCGCGTGATCTGGTTCCGTTCCATCGCATCTGCCTTAACGATTGGCAGCGGCGGTTCGGCGGGAAGGGAAGGGCCTATCGTGCAGATGGGGGCGGCAATCGGGTCGGTTATCGGCAGAAATATAAAAGCGTCGCACGAACGCATACGCCTCCTTTGCGGCTGCGGGACGGCGGCGGCAATCGCGGCCGCTTTCAACGCGCCGCTGGGAGGACTGATATTCGCCATAGAAGTGGTACTGGGCGATTTCAACATTAAAGTCTTTTCGCCCCTTATCTTCGCATCGGTTATTGCAACGGTCACCGCACGCCACTTGGAAGGCGACGTTCCGGTTTTCGAACTGCCCGCATACACCCTTGTGTCGACATGGGAGATCGTGGCCTTTGTCGCATTAGGCGTCATATGCGGAATTCTTGCGGCATTTTTATACAAAACTTATTTCATGACCGTCGATATTTTAAACAAGCTCAAACTGCATCCGATTATTTTGCCGGCCTTCGGCGGCATGCTGGTCGGGCTGATAGCGATAGCCTTTCCGGACATACTCGGCAACGGCTACGACTCGATGAACAAGGTGCTCACCGGCAAGATGACGCTGTGGATAGCCTTTGCCCTCGTCTTCGTAAAGATAATAGCCACCAGCATTACGCTTGGCTCCAAGGGGTCCGGCGGAAAGTTCGCTCCGGCCCTTTTTGTAGGCAGCATGGCGGGCGGCGCGTTCGGCGCGGCGCTAAACTACTTCTTCCCCGAAAGCGTCGGGCCTTCGGGCTCGTACGCCCTTGTAGGAATGGGCGCGGTCATGGCCGCGATTGCTCACGCGCCCCTAACGAACATACTCATGGTATTCGAACTTACCAACAACTTTCAGGTAATTGTGCCGATAATGGTGGCCTGCATATCGTCCTCGTTCGTCTATTCGTATTTCTGGCCGAATTCCATTTACATGGAAGAACTGAGGCTGAGGGGCATTACCCTTTGGGAAGGGCGCGAGGCGGCGATCATGGGCGCGATAAAGGTGAAGGACGTAATGACGAAAGAGTTCGAAGCCATCCCGGAAACAATGCCGTTCAAAAAGATCCAAAACCTCATTACGAAATCAAAGGAAGTCTATTTCCCCTGCGTGGACGATAAAGGAAAGCTGACCGGCGTCCTTTCGGTGCAGGATATGCGTGAATTCATGTTCGAATCGGGCCTGGGCGACCTTGTGATTGCAAAGGAAATAGCTACGGACGAAGTGATATCGGTATATCCCGACGATGACCTCAACGTGGCGATGGACAAGTTCGCCATAAAAGATCTCGACGAATTGCCGGTGATTGCGCACAAGCCGCAAAACAGGGTGGTGGGGATACTCAAGCGGATAGAGGTAATGAACGCCTATAAAAAAGCGGTGCTACAGGCGCGGACTTAAACGCCGGTTCAAATCACCATCCGAAGTCGAGTTTAGGCAAGCCGTATTTAAGGCTGGCCATGTAGTATTTTTCGAATGCCAGCTTCATCCAGTGCGCCGCCCTGCTTTTTTTGTGTATCAATACATCCCTTGGAGGCAACAGAGGGCTGGCGTACAGGTAAAAGCCGACGTCCCCCGCATC
>JAZFVB010000211.1:0-10257 GCA_036447515.1 Nitrospinota bacterium | reverse complement strand
TTACCATCGCCGCGCTTGCTCCCGGCTTAAAGGTGATAGCCCCGTGGCGCGAGTGGGGCATGAAATCGCGCGCCGACCTAATATCGTTTGCAAAAAAGCACGGCATACCGGTGCCCGTCACGGCCGAAAAGCCTTACTCGATGGACAGGAACCTCTTCCACATATCGTATGAAGGCGGCGTGCTGGAAGACCCGTGGAACGCGCCAAGGGAGGATATGTTCATCCTCACCGTTTCGCCCGAAAAGGCGCCGGACAAGCCGACGGTGATTGAGATCGATTTCGCAAAGGGCGACCCGGTTGCCGTCGATGGTAAAAAGTTTTCGCCGTATGAAATCATTGACCACCTGAACGGGCTCGGCGGCAAAAACGGAATAGGCCGAGCGGACGTAGTTGAAAACCGCGTTACCGGAATGAAGTCGCGCGGGGTTTACGAGACGCCCGGAGGAACGATACTGCACGAAGCGCGCATTGCGCTTGAAGCGATAACGCTAGACCACGAAGTTTCGGCGATAAAGCGCGAGTTGATGCCCCGATACTCGCGCCTTGTTTACGACGGCTACTGGTTCGCGCCGGAGCGCCTCCTGTTGCAAAAACTCTTCGACGAAGCGGCGTCGGCCGTAACGGGAAGAGTGCGGTTGAAACTATTCAAAGGCTCCGTCGGCGTGTTGGGACGCAAATCCGAAAAATCGCTTTACAGCGAGGAAACGGCCACTTTCGAAGAAGGCGGCGACTACGACCAGAGCGACGCCACCGGCTTTATAAAGCTAAACGCCCTAAGGCTGAAAATTCACAACCTGCGGAAGAAATGAACAGCGGCTTTTGACATGAAGAACTGATGCGGTTCGAACTTTTTATGAGCCTTCGCTACCTGAAGGCAAAACGCAAGCAGACTTTTATTTCGCTGATAACGTGGATATCTATCGGCGGGGTGGCCGTCGGCGTAATGGCCCTGATCGTCGTCCTCTCCGTAATGACGGGGATGCAAAACGAACTGCGCGACAAGATACTCGGCACATTCTCGCATATCATCGTGCTCAATTCCGCCGGGGCAACCGTAAAGGATTATCAAAAGATCATTAAGGACGTGCGGGGTCATCCGCGCGTTATAAGCGCCGCGCCTTACATATATAAGGAAGTCCTCGTGTCGTCGCCCATGCGTTCCACGGGCGCGGTTCTGCGCGGCGTCGATCCGCACCTTGAAGGCAAAGTAACAAAGATCAACGAATACATGGACGAGGGGTCGGTGGAGGCGCTGGCGCTTGAGTATGACGACGGCGAGTTCACGAGGGAAGGAATCATTCTGGGCGAAGGACTTGCCTCCAGCCTCGGGGTTTACACGGGCGATATTGTTAACGTCATTTCGCCGCAGGGCCGAAGCACGGCAATGGGGCTGGTGCCAAAAATAAAAAGGTTCCATGTCGCCGGCACGTTCAGTTCCGGCATGTACGATTACGACTCCGGCATGGTTTTCATTTCCTTAAAGGCCGCGCAGGAGTTTTTCGGGATGGAAGACGGCGTAACGGGGGTGGAAGTAAAAGTGGACGACATTTACGCCGCGGCCGAAATAGCGGGCGACCTGGAGGAAACAGTCGGCTTTCCCTATTTCGCGCGCGACTGGATGGAAATGAACAAGAGCCTGTTCTACGCACTTAAGCTGGAGAAGACCGCCATATTCGTAATCCTTGTGCTGATAGTTTTCGTTGCGGCTTTCAACATAATCAGCACGATGATCATGGTCGTGATGGAAAAGGGGCGCGACATCGCAATACTCAAATCGATGGGAGCGACGCGAAACACCATCATGCGAATCTTCTTCCTTGAAGGTTTTATTATTGGGCTCGTCGGCACCTTTATCGGCAACGTTGCCGGGTACTTTTTCTGTATCGCCCTGGCAAAGTACGAATTCATCCAACTTCCGTCCGACGTATATAACGCGCAAAAACTGGCGGTGGAAATGAACCCTGCCGATTTCGTATTGATTGGCGCCAGCGCACTCATTATTACGCTGCTGTCCTCGCTATATCCGGCATGGAACGCATCGCGCCTCGACCCGGCCGAGGCCCTAAGGTACGAATGAATGACGTTAAGTTCGTCCTTATAAAGGGCATCGCTAATTTCAAGGCGGTCCATAAATGCCTTCTTGCAAAGGGGCATGAAGTCGAGGTAGTGGATTTTAATTCCGACGATATCGTTGCGGCGGTTAAGGAAAAATCTTCCGTCCTTATCGCATTCTTTCTCGACAATCCACTTTTGCAATTGATAAGGCGGGCGGACTGCCCCGTCGTGGCCTGGCTTTCGGACAAGACCGCCGCCGCCAACGCCAACCCCGAAGGGATAGACCGTTCGAACTTTCATATCTTTTCGCTCGACCCGGAAGATGTCGGGATTTTTCAAGCCAAGGGTTTCAATGCAACCCTCCTTCCCTGCAACAGCGGCCTCGACGGCATCGAGATGCAAATGCCGGAAATAAGCGAGAACGACAAGGAGAAATACGGTTGCGACGTAAGCTTCATTGGCCAGTCGATAACGTTCCACCACAACCCCTACATACAATTCATCGTGAACTTTTCGAACATGAACAAGCATCTCGACGCGGTGATGAACGAGCAGGTTGAAAACTTTGCCACAAACATCCAGAAAGACGTTTACGAAAAGGGTGATCTTGAAATATTTTCCATTCAATACATGCACAACTTTTTAAATATGCTGGACAGGCGCGACCTAGATTTCGCGCTCGGAGTAGAGGCTTCGAGCAGGCTTAGAAAAAAACTTGTTTCCGCGCTCGACGGTTTAAACGCAAAGGTGTTCGGCGACGACGCATGGAGACAGCTTCACCTCAAGACCGTAAAATTCTTGGATGAAACAAGCTACTGGAACGAAACACCGAAGGTTTACAAACTCTCAAAGATAAACCTCAACATATCGAAAACCTTTTTTACCGGCGTTATCCAAAGGGTGTACGACATTATCTACTGCGGCGGCTTCTGCCTTACCGATTACCGTGAAGACGTGGCAAAGCGTTTCGAGATTGGGAAAGAAATAGAAACCTATTCAAGCGAAAAAGAAATGGTGGAAAAGGCCCGCTACTACCTTGAGCACGACAACGAAAGAAGGGAAATAGCCGAACGCGGCCACGCGCGCCTTATGGAAGAACACCGCGTAGGCCATCGCGTTGACGCGGTCTTAAGGCAAATCAGCCTTTAATACTTAATACAAAAAGCTGTTCGCCGTAAACTTCCGCCTTAAGGCCGGCGATTCCGGCCATTGTAAATACCGAACGGTTGCTGAAAAAGCTAACGTGCGTGGGGTCGTCCTTGTACCACCATTTGGCGAAAACCTCCACCGCGTCGGGGGCGTCTATAAAAACATTTGTGAGTCCCGTTGTGAAAACGATTATTCCGTCGTCGGTTAAAACCTTTTTTATTTCTTCCAGCTCTCCGTATATTTCCGGCAGGTGCTCGATCACCTCCACCCCGACAACGACGTCGAATTTTTCCGCATAGTCCTGGTCTTTAAGATAGCCATGTATTATGGGATCAAGCGGCGTAGTATCGATTCCCCGCCGTTGGAACTCCTTTGTTATCTCGCCGGAGCCGGAGCCGAAATCGAGTATCCTTTGCGGCGTTTTGTGCTTGTTGATTACGGAGATGAGGACGTCCACCTGCTGTTTCCAGAAATCTTCATCGGCGTTATTCCACTGGTTTTTATAATGCTCGTTGGCGGCCTTTTCGTCCGCCATTTCTTCCGTAAAGATAAGGGTACACGCCGGGCATTTAAAAAAGGTGCGCGAGTCGTTGTAGAAAACGGGTGACGGCGTTTTGCATATGCGGCAGTTTTTCAATCAATCCTCGCCGTTCATACCGGAGGCGTACCAGAGGCGTAATCAAGCGGGTCTTCCAAGCCCGCCTCGTCGAAACCTTTTTTGCGAATGAGGCACGAATCGCACCTGCCGCACGCTTTTTCTCCTTTAGGATCATAACAACTATGGGTTTTGGAAAAATCGACGCCAAGCTCCACGCCCATTTTAAATATTTCCGCTTTGGTCATCTTTATAAGGGGGGCGTGGATTTTTATCTTTTGCTTTCCCTCCACTCCCATTTTGGTGGCGAGGTCGGCGGTTTGCTCGAAGCTTTGCAGGAATTCCGGCCTGCAATCGGGGTACCCGCTGTAATCAATAAAGTTTACGCCGATAAAAATATCGCCCGTGCCGAGCGTTTCCGCCCAGCCGAGGGCCAGCGAAAGGAAAAGAGTGTTGCGCGCGGGAACGTACGTTATCGGAATGCCGGATGAAATTTCGCTTTGCGACCTGCCCAACGGAACCTCGATGTCGTCCGTCAGGGCGGAAGAGCCGATTGCGCGGAGGTCGGTTGTTATCACAAGATGTTTTTCCGCATTCAAAAGCTTTGCCTGCGCCGAGGCCATTTCCAGTTCAACGCGGTGCCTTTGCCCATAATCGATTGTCAGCGCGCAAGCGCCGAAGCCGTCGCGAACGGCGCTTGCAAGTACTACGGCGGAATCGGCCCCGCCCGAAAGGAGCACGACCGCCCTTTTCTTTTTGCTATTCGCCACGCACCAGCGCCTTATCGCGTGTGCCGTCTTTGCGGGAGATGCGCAGGCCCAGCCACTCCAGCGTTTGGCGGGTACAATTTGGGAAATCCGCGTCGCCTTTGCCATGCGCCCTTTTCATCGCGTTGATCAGGGCGACAAGAGACACCAGGTCGGACGCCACGTCCACGTCCAGCGCTTCCTCCAAAAGGGAAAAGGGAACGCCGTCCTTTTCAAGCTCCATAGCAAAGTTTGATATCTCGCCCGCACTTTCAAATATTTTTTGGAAATCTGGCAAGTACCCGCCTTTGAGGCCGATCAGGTATATCCCGCCCTCGCCCGAAGGCCCCAAAACCGCGCCGCCGCGCCCGTTCAACGTATCGAAAGCCTCGTTAATTACTTTTGCGCGCATCGTCGGCGAATCGCTTCCGATCATTATCGAAGCTTTCGCTCCCACATCAAACGCCATTTGGAATCCCTCCCCTACCCTTTCGTGAAAAGTTCCGGCTGTCTGCGGTTTAAATATCAACCTTTCGGCAAGAATAATCTTTTCCGCTATATCGCGCATCAGGGATTCTTTTTCCGCCGGCGAGTAATTTACTATTATTTTGTCCGCCGAACTTTCGGATGCCGTTTTGAGTGTGTCGTCCAGAAAAGAGCGGTAAAGCTGGCATACTTCGGATTGATTAAGAGGCGTGTCCTTTTCTAGCCTTGTCTTTACCATCCCTTCCACAGGCGCTTTGGCAAAGACGATGAGGACGTTCATTTACCCAGCATTTCCTCCACGCTGGCAAATACCGATTGGAGCGCTTCGTCGAGTTTGCCCGCGTCGTTGCCGCCCGCCTGCGCCATGTCCGGCCTGCCGCCGCCTTTTCCACCGACTATCGCGGCGGCCCTCTTGACGATTTCGCCAGCCTTGAGTTTATCCGTAAGGTCTTTCGTTACCCCGGCGACGAGCGCCGCCTTTCCGTCCTTGACCGTTCCGGCAAGGACAACGCCCGATTTCATTTTTACCTTCATCTCGTCGACGTAGTTGCGCAGAGCCTTCGGGTCCATCCCCTCGAAACGCCTCGACACCACCTTTACGCCTTTTATATCTCGCTCTTCGGTGGAGCCGTCGTCCCCGCCGCGCGCCATGTCCGCGCGCATTTTGTCCATCGCCTTTTCAAGTTCCTTGTTATGGCTTACAAGCTTGCGCACCTTATCCGCGCTGTCTTCCGGCCTTCCTTTTAAAAGAGCGGCTACTTCTTTAATCCGTCCTTCAAGCTCGTTAAAGTAATCGAAAGCCTTTTGGCCCGTTATCGCTTCTATCCGCCTTACCCCCGCCGCGACGCCGGTTTCCGAGACAACCTTCAATACTCCTATCTGTCCCGTGCTTTTCGCGTGGGTTCCGCCGCAAAGTTCCTTGGAAAAATCTCCCATCCCTACCACGCGCACCGTCGATGTATATTTCTCACCGAAGAGCGCCGTTGCGCCGCCGTCGAGCGCCTTTTCCAGATCCATTTCCTCGGTCGTTACCGAAAGGTCTTCGCGTATCTTCGTGTTAACTATTTCCTCCGCTTCCCTTATTTCATCGTGCGTCATCGCGGCGTAATGTGAAAAATCGAACCGGAGCTTTTCATCGTTTACCAGCGATCCGCTTTGTTTAACGTGATCGCCCAGCACCTGCCTCAAGGCCGCCTGCAATAGGTGCGTCGCTGAGTGGTTTCGAACGGTCGAAGCGCGTTCATCCGCATTTACGCTGGCGGATACCTTCTGGTTTGTTTTAATTTCGCCGTCGGTTACCTCGACAAGGTGCGCATAGATATCTTTCGTAACCTTTTTGGTATCCACTACCTTGGCCGACCCTGTTTCAGAAACAATCGTTCCCCGGTCGCCCGCCTGTCCGCCCGACTCGGCGTAAAAGGGGGTTTTATCCAGAATGACTTCGGACTTTTGCCCCTTCGATATGGAATCGGAAATGACGCCGCCCGTTACAATTGCGCTTACCGCGCTTTCAGTTTCCAGTTCTTTGTAACCGGTAAAAAACGTCGGCTCGCTATTAATCTCTTTATAAACTTTCGGGATTTCCGCCGCCTGCCCCTTGAACGATTTCCTTGCCTTCTCGCGCTGGTTTTCGAGTTCCCTGTTGAACTCCGACATATCGAAGGTAAGCCCGGCGTCGGTAATAACGTCGTTTGCAAGGTCGAGCGGGAATCCGTATGTATCGTATAGTTTAAAAACCTCCCTGCCTGCCACCGACGCGCGTTTTTCGCTTTTCGCCCTTTCGACTACGGCGTTAAGAATGCCAAGCCCCGTCTCCAGCGTTCGTTCGAAGCGTTGTTCTTCCACCTTTACTATCTTTGCGATTGTCGATTCGGCCTCTATCAGTTCGGGGTAATGGCCCTTGAAAAGGTCTATTACCGAACCGACCACTTTATAGAGGAACGGCTCCTTCGCGCCAAGCATCCTTCCGTGGCGCATTGCGCGCCGCATGATGCGCCTGAGTACGTAGCCGCGGTCGTCGTTCGACGGCAGGATGCCCTCCGAAATGAGAAAGGCCGCCGCGCGCGAGTGGTCGCCGATAACCCTGAACGAAACGTCGTCATCCGTGTTGTCGCCGTACGGTTTTTCCAATACGTCTTCCGCGCGGGCCATAACAGGGCGGATGAGGTCGGTATCGAAATTCGATTCGACATTTTGCAACAGCGAAGCGAGGCGCTCCAGCCCCATGCCGGTATCGATATTCGGCTTGGGCAGCGGCTCCATCTTTCCGTCCGCGCCCCGGTTGAACTGCATGAAAACGAGATTCCAAAGTTCCTCGAACCGTCCGCATTCATGGCTGGGATCGCAGTCGTCCTTGCCGCATCCCCTTCCCTTTCCGTAATCGATGTGAATTTCCGAGCACGGGCCGCACGGGCCAGTGGGCCCCATCGCCCAAAAATTTTCTTTTTCGCCCATCCTTATGATGCGCCCGGATTTTATGCCGGTTACCTTCACCCACAGCTTTTCCGCCTCGTCGTCCTCTTCGAAAACCGTCACCCATAGCGTTTCCTTGGGAAGCTTCACTGTTTCGGTCAAAAACTCCCATGCGTACTCTATCGCGCCTTCCTTGAAGTAATCGCCGAAAGAGAAATTCCCAAGCATTTCGAAAAAGGTATTGTGGCGCGTGGTACGGCCCACTTCCTCCAGGTCGTTGTGCTTGCCGGAAACCCTCAGGCATTTCTGCGACGAGGCCGCCCGTTTGTAATCCCGCTTTTCATCGCCAAGGAAGACGTCCTTGAACGGCACCATCCCGGCGTTGGTGAATAAAAGGGTCGGGTCGGCGGCCGGTATGAGGCTTGAACTGCGCACCTGCCGATGGTTTTTTGAAGCGAAATAGTCCAGAAAGAGCCTTCTTATTTCGCTTCCCGTTAATTTTTCGGACATGGGTATTTAAGATACCAGAACTTATGGCGTATTTGGGCAATAATTTGTCTATGCCCCATGGCTTCGGTAAAACTACTCCTATAAAGTTACTGCGCAGGCTGGCAAAGTCGTGGCACTGTATGCCGATAAGGCGTTATTCAGGTTGAAAGGCTTTTTATCGCCTCTTCCTCCGTAATGTAAGCTTTAATGACTTTGTTTACGGTAATCATGTTTATTAAGTTGATTATTTTCTCGTTCGCGCAACAAAGCGCCAGCGCGCCGTTCTTTCTTTGCAGGTCTTTGAAGATGAGCATTAATTCGCCGAGACCGGCGGAATCGAGGTAATCTATTTTTTCAAGGTTAAGGACTATTTTAACTTTGCCGGTAGCATCTGAAATCATTTTGGCAAGATCAACGCCCGCGAGCTTACTAATATCCTGCCTTGTTATCTTTTGCACGAACCCTACGACGGCAACGTCGCTTATTTCTTTTATCTCAATCATTATATATTAGCCGACATTTCCAAGATGACTCCTTTTTACCTACCCTTATTGGCGTAATTCTACTAAATATGGCTGGAATTTCCAAACTATTAACCAATGCATTCGCCGCGACATTCACCTTGCCAATAACCTTATCGGAAAAGCGAAAGAGGCCGCGCAGGCGGGGTGTATTCCTCAACTATTCTGAATATAGCTGGGTGATTTCCGAAGCGGAAAGAGTGCGGCTGTATATGCGTGAAAAAGTATCGCTATTTCGCTTTCTGTTTCGATTGGGAACGGACAATTTTTGCCAGTGCTTTTAACGCGCGGTTCACTGCTTTAGCATTGGGAAAAACATCCATAACTTCTTTTTCCAGCGCCACTATATTGCTACCTTTTGCATATCGTGCGGCGTATTTCCCACGGACGCCACCGGTAAAATCATATTCGTCCATCATTCCGGTTTTCTTTTTTTCACTTACCTTCTTCATAAGTTTTCCTTTCCCCTCGTGTCGCGACTCGCGCACTTATGACACGAATGGCATCGCCCTTATCGCAATGTATAACTACAATCATTCTACCTCTAAATGACGAACCTATGGTTATAAATCTTTCTTCAATGGATGAGTGTATCGGGTCTTCTATCGTTATTGATAAGCGATCGCCAAACACGGTCGATGCCTCTTCAAAAGAAACCTTGTGCTTGGCTACATTTCGTTTCGCCTTGTTTTTGTCCCAATCAAATCGAATAGCCAACTCGTAATTCCTGATTCTTAATTGGCGGTATTATAAAGCTGCTGGATTTCGGATGCGGAAAGAGTGCGGCTTTTTATGTGGATGCTTATCAGGTTGAGACCTTTTCCTTTTTCTTCCCAATGTTGTGCACGATACCCAACAGTCCGTCTATGGATAAATCCTCGTCGATAAGCGGCCAGTGTATCCCGTAGCCGGAGGGAGATATTTCATATTTCTCTTTTTCAATGCTTGAGGCATTGGCAAGTTTTTTGGAAACATCCGCCAGTCTGGAAATGTGTTCCTTACCGTCGATATCTATAACCATTAAATTTTTCTTGAAAATAATTTTTCCTACCCTATGGCGCTTTTTCATTTGTTTTTCTCTTTCTGGAACCTGTCCCATTCCCTTTCAATATAATCGAAATATTCAAAGATTATCTTTTTAACTTCCCGCTTGTCCTTTCGGTTCATATTATAACTGTATCCTTCCACGAGGGCAAAGTCTTTGCTATCAAGCCAGAATTTGCCTTCCTTTTCGCCTTTCCGGCAATGGACATGAATAGGCTCGTTTCCCTCGTTCGAGTAAAAGAAGAACCTCCATCCCTTAACAAAAAGGATCGTCGGCATTAACCCATAACTCCTGATCCGTAATTCTTAATTATGGCGGGCCCGCCGCGCCGTAGCGCTAAGGCCGCGCAGGCTGAGTGTATTCCTCGACGGTGGATTTGGTAGGTGCAAGCGGAGACGGGACTGCCTGCCACCCGCAGGGTGGCGGCTACTGTATGCTTGACCCCGATTCCCATTAACGAACGCACCGGACGGAGGAGTAGCCGGTTTCTAAGTGGGGCAGACAATAGGTTAAATAATCAAACAGTCGAATCTTTCCGCAAATTCAAGATTCAAGACCTGACCCCTTTTCCCGTTATTTTTAAAGTTTCGTAATTGTCAGTCTTTAGCCCCCATTTACTTCCAGATGCCATTTTGTAAGTGTTCCACCCGTGTTGTTAAAGACGGAAACATTATTGTCATCGGAAACTTCCAGTGTCCATGTTCCGGTTATGCTTTCTCCATCAAGCGCAGAAAGTGGGGATTCTGGAGAATATGATCC
>JAZFVB010000210.1:0-5747 GCA_036447515.1 Nitrospinota bacterium | reverse complement strand
GCGTCTATGTCGTCCTGACCCGCAGGCTCTTTTTCAACGGAAGGTTCTTCCGCCTTCGCCTTGTCTTCGGTCTTGGTTCCGGCAAGAATGGCGTCTATCTCATCTTGTGCCGAAGGTTCGGATGTTACCGATTCCTTTGCCTGTTCGGGTTTTTGTTCCGGTTCCTCCGCCTTCGCGTCACTTTCAGTCCCGGCTCCGGCAAGAATGGCGTCTATGTCGTCCTGCGCCGAAGGTTCGGATGTTACCGATTCTTTTTCCTGCGCGGGTTTTTGTTCCGGTTCCTCCGCCTTCGCGTCACTTTCAGTCCCGGCTCCGGCAAGAATCGCGTCTATCTCATCTTGTGCCGAAGGTTCGGATGTTACCGATTCTTTTTCCTCCTCGGGTTTTTGTTCCGGTTCCTCCGCCTTCGCGTCACTTTCAGTCTCGGTAAGAATGGCGTCTATGTCATCCTGCGCCGAAGGTTCGGATGTTACCGATTCTTTTTCCTCCTCGGTGGTTTGTTCCGGTTCTTCCACCTTCGCGTCACTTTCAGTCTCGGTAAGAATGGCGTCTATGTCGTCCTGCGCCGAAGGTTCGGTGGGTTGTTCAATTTTCTCAGTGGAAGTTTCATCGACAATATTTCCCTTTGCGGGTTCGGGTTCAGACATTATCTGTTGCGGAGCTTGCGCACTTTCAGTTTCTGCCTGCGCTTTTACCGGCGCTTTCCTTTTCGCACTTTTCTTTTTTCTTTTTATAAAGAAAATGTTTTCGCACGATGTGCAGTGAGCGTAAGTTCCCTCTAGGGGTATGGCGTCCGGGTTAACGTCATACTTGCTTTCGCACTTTGGGCACGTCAAAACCATAGCACTGGTGTCAATACGATGACGGTTGACGTTTTGTGTATCTGCTCATATATCCTCTCTAACTAATTGTTATTATAACACCTTATTTTTTTTTATCACAAAAAACTTGCTTATTTCATTTTGTTTCTTTATTATAACCTCCTAACATGTTGAGATTAGGGTCAAGAATCATTCCAAAATATGTTTTTGGGTGGTCGGGGCCTATTTTTTATTTTAGCGGAAGAGAAAAAACCAGTTACAAACACAAATTGACCTTTTTAGTTATTTGGAGAAAAACCTGAAAGCAAGACCAATACACCTGATTATTTCGTTCGGTCTGGTATCTTCTATTGTATTTCTGCTTGGAGCTGAATATTACAAGGCCGTCAATACCGATCTGGAAAGACATGGCGCTTTGCTGGAAGAAGATTATTCCGGAATGCTTCAGTATAATGTTCCCCTCAAGCATGAGGTGCAAAAAAGGCTGGAAGTGCAAAGCGTCCTTGCGGAAAACGACAGGTACCTGGGACATAACGTCGAGGCTCTGGCTAAATTCATAATCGAAAAATCCAAACAATACGGCATGGACCCTTTTCTCGTCCTTGCCGTCATAAAAACGGAAAGTAACTTCCAAAGCTATGCTATTTCCAATAAGGGTGCGGTAGGGCTGATGCAGATTAAGCCGAGCACTGCCAGCATAATTGCGGATGAGATATCCTATCCCTATTCCGGTTCGCATTCTCTAAAGAACGGCAAAATTAACATCATGCTGGGAATGCATTACATCGCAAAGATGATGGAAAAGTTCAACGATATTGAACTTGCGCTGGAAGCCTACAACATGGGGCCTTCCCGGCTGAGGAAAAATTTAAGGAAGGGAACAAAACTCGGCTTTCGTTATTCCAAGAAGGTTATTACAAACTATTACCGCTACCTGGAAGACCACTACTACAATACTCTTTACGATTTTGCAGACCTGTAAGCCCCCTTTCTTTAACCAAATAAAATACTTGTAGAAAATAGCAGGCAACAGGGTAAAATGGCGCTAAATGAAGTCGAGTTAAAGCAAACAACCAATGAATATATGACAAGTTATGCCGGAATTTAGAAAATTTGTAGTAAACCCCTCCCTGCCGGAAAAGCTCGCTCCGCTTGAGGAGATCGCATACAACCTGTGGTGGACGTGGAACCCGGACGCCGTTAACCTGCTCCGGCGTATAGACAGGGACCTGTGGGAAAAGTTCTACCATAACCCCGTCAAGGTGCTGGGCTCCATATCGCAGGAACGTATACGCGAACTGGAAAAAGACGACGGCTTCCTCACCCACATCGAGCGCGTCATCTACGACATGGTCGATTACATGAGGGCCGAAACGTGGTTCGACGACATATGCCTTGAAGGGTGGAATACGCAATACCATATCGCCTACCTGTCGCTCGAATTCGGTATAGACGAGTGCCTGCCCATCTATTCGGGTGGCCTGGGGATTCTTGCCGGCGACCATCTGAAATCGGCAAGCGATCTCGGCGTGCCGATAGCGGCCGTGGGCATGGCCTACACGCACGGGTACTTTATGCAATACCTCAACCAGGACGGCTGGCAGCAGGAAGTCTACCCGGATAACGATTTCTACCTGATTCCGTTAAGGCTGGAAAAGAAAGACGACGGCAGCCCGTTCATGGTGGAAGTGCCCTTTCCCGACAGGACGGTTTATGCGCAGGTATGGAGAGCGAAGGTCGGACGCGTGCCTCTCTACCTGTTGGATACGAAGGTTTCCGAAAACTCACCCGAAGATCAGTTGATAACGTCGCAGCTTTACGGCGGCGACCTGGAAATGCGAATCAAGCAGGAAATACTTTTGGGCGTGGGCGGCGTAAGAGTTCTTGACGCGCTGGGGATAAAGACGGCCGTTTACCATATGAACGAAGGGCACTCGGCCTTTTCGGGTATCGAACGCATCATCAAACTTATGAAGAAAAGGAACTTTGCCTTCATCGAGGCAAAAGAGGCGATAATATCGTCGTCCGTTTTCACCACGCACACCCCCGTGCCGGCCGGAAACGATACGTTCGAGCAGCCTCTTGCAAAAAAATACCTGTCCCCGCTCATTCAAGACACCGGCATCGACATGGACGTCCTTTTAGCCCTTGGCAGGCAGGACCCGGAAGACGAGGGAGAGCCTTTCTGCATGACGGTCCTGGCGCTTCGCCTTTCGGCGGTATGTAACGGCGTATCGATGCTGCACGGCGACGTATCCAGAAAAATGTGGAAGAATATCTGGCCCGACGTGCCCCTAAACCTACTACCCATCCGTTCAATTACAAACGGCATACATATCCGCTCATGGATATCCGAGGAAATGCGGCAACTCTTCGACCGGTACCTGGGGCAGGCATGGATTAACAAACCCGGCGACGACGACATTTGGAAGAGGATAAAAAATATTCCCGACGCCGAGCTGTGGCGAACGCATGAGCGGCGGCGCGAACGGCTGGTGGGTTTTGTCCGCAAAAGGCTTGCGGAACAGCTGAGGAGAAGGGGCGTTTCGGAGTCGGAAATAAAAACCGCCGACGAGGTTCTCGATCCCGAGGCGCTGACGATAGGGTTTGCAAGAAGGTTTGCGACTTACAAGCGCGGCACGCTGATCTTTAAAGACCTTGCGAGGCTGGAAAAGATGCTGAACGACAAAGATCGTCCGGTGCAGATAATATTTGCGGGCAAGTCGCACCCAAAAGACAACGAGGGAAAGAACTTCATCAAAGACATCATCCATGTGGCCAGCGATGAAAAGTTCCGCAGGCGAATCGTATTCGTTGAAAATTACGATATAGACGTTGCGCGCTATCTCGTCCAGGGATGCGACGTCTGGCTGAACAACCCGCGCAGGCCTATGGAGGCCAGCGGCACGAGCGGAATGAAGGCATCCGCCAACGGCGGACTTAACCTGTCGGTGCTGGACGGATGGTGGGTGGAAGGATATTCGCCCGAAACCGGATGGGCAATAGGCGCCGGGGAAGACTACGAAGACCAGGATTTCCAGGATTCGGTGGAAGGCCGAGCGCTTTATAACGTCCTTGAAAAGGACGTGGTTCCGCTCTTCTACGACAGGGGAAACGACCGCGTTCCGCGTAACTGGCTGGCAAAGATGAAAACCAGCATGATGAAACTGAACCCGGTATTCAATACAAACCGGATGGTGCGCGAATATGCCGAAAAGTTCTACCTGCCTCTGGGGCTCGGGTGGCAGAAAAGCGTTGAAAAGGATCCTGAAATAATGAAGAACCTTGCCGGGTGGAAACAGAAAATGAAAAAAGAGTGGAAATCACTGCGCATACTGGAGGTGAAAGAAGACGACGGTATAAGTCACAAGGTCGGGGATCAAAAAGAAGTCGAGGTGTTGCTGGAACTCGGGAATATCGAGCCGAAAGACATAATCGTGGAATTCTACTACGGATACATGGACGGCTCACACGATCTTACGGACGGGAAAGCCGCCACATTAAAATGCGAGGAAAACATCAAAGGCGGTATGTACAAATACAAGGGCAATATACCTTGTGAAAACGCCGGGCTGCATGGATATGCAATCCGCATCCTTCCTTACCACAAGCATTTGGTAAGGCAGTACATCCCCGGCCTGATACTCTGGGGATAAGAAATCGCATCGTAGCGGGCTGTTAGTTGTAAATTCGGGAAATTGCCTTGGAGATTATTTCGAAGCGTTCGCTGATTTCCCTTAAACGGGACGTGAAGAAATCCATGAAAAACCGGCTGGCCGAGAACGAACTTCTTCCATAGACCATTTCGGCGGCGAAGCTTTCCAGTTCCTCGTATTCGGCTTCTATCCTTTTTAGCTCGCCGACAATCTCCTTTGGAGACAGGCGAGCGCTTTCCGGATAAAAGCCCGCATTGCCATTTTTACCCATATTTTTATATCGGGTAAAAAACGGCATAGCATTACGGTAAAATGGATAAACCGGCCCTAAGGCCGGTTTTTAGGAATAAAAAGGTGATGTTAGGCCACGCTTTCGCGGGCCTAACACCAGGGGCTCGACCAGTGGGTTGGTCAGGCCTTTATATTTATCCTGCTATATTGGATCTTGGCGTCCTGGATGGCCTTGGCATTTTGCTGAGCAACACCCTGTTGTATGGTGCGGCCTGTTGCCTTTAAATTGGAGCTGGCCATTTTCAGCCTTCCGGCGACATTGGAAACTTTTACGGGGCTACCGTCAAAAACCGAAACCATCCCGTTTCCAAATCTTGGTAGTGCTACTTGCATAATGTCACCTCTTCTTTTTGTTCAATAAACGTTCTGCTAAGTGACTTATCGGAATCCTACGGGAAAACTTGATGGAAATCTTAAGAAAGGGGGATTAAAACTTGGGGTTCCTTTTTTAATTGGAAATCGGGCGGCTTTGTAAGATTATGGCACGGGATGAGTCACTCTTTATCCCTTCGCGATTTTTTCAACTGTCTTGACGCCGTCGTTGACCGCCGTGTGTATCAGGTTCGAATGCTTGGTTTCCGTCATTTTTCCGTCGCCGTCCCGCATTACGTACACGGGGCAGATCGATCCGCCGATGGCGTAGATGCCTTTCGTCGTAGTCTGGAAATGGCCGTCGAGGACCAGGGGCATGCTGCCTTCCTTTCCGATCTTGCATACGCCGCCGACGCACGAAATCTGCTCCAACCCCAGTCCCTCGAAGATCGGCTCCGGCCCGTGCGTGCCGATAAGGGCGATAACGTCTTTCATCGGGAAGCTGTAACCCTGCGTCACCAGCACCTCGCCCCACGGCCATCCGTGTGCGCGGATGATAAGGCGCTCCATCCCGTTCTCGTCAACCTCGCCGATGCGCGGGATGGCGCCCTGCAAAACCTTTATATGGCCTCCCATCAGGATTTCCTCGCCGAGGTCGCGCGCAACG
>JAZFVB010000209.1:0-3187 GCA_036447515.1 Nitrospinota bacterium | reverse complement strand
TATGGAGGTTTTTATGTACAAATTCCTTATTAAGGCCCTAGTGGTAGCCGCCGGTGTGGTAATCGGCACCATTCTTACCGAGCAGATCAAAGAGAGAGCCAACCTAGAATAGAAGCCATAGCTCAATAGACACAAAAGGCCGGATGCCTTAACGGCGTTTAAGGGTCCGGTCGGATGCTTCTCTATCTGATGCTAACCCTTGCCCCCGGATCGAGACCTTCCGATCTAATCGTTTAAGCCCTACCCTGCCCCTCGGCCATCTCGAACGCCGACCTGATGGCGTAAATCATTGACGAAGGATCGGCGACGCCCTTTCCCGCTATGTCGAGGGCTGTTCCGTGATCCACGGACGTCCTTATGAACGGCAGCCCCAGAGTGATGTTTGCGCAATTGCCGAAGGAGACGGCCTTTATGCCCACAAGACCCTGGTCGTGATACATGGCAAGGATGACGCCGTACTTCTTCCTTATTCGCGGCGCGAACACGGTATCGGCGGCCAGAGGGCCTTCGGCGTTTATTCCCTTTCTTAGGGCGGCTTTTATGGCGGGGGTGATTTCTTTTTCCTCTTCCTTGCCGAAAATGCCGTCGTCGGATGCGTGAGGGTTCAATCCACAAACGGCGATAGGCTTTTTTGGCTTTAGCTCCCGGTGGATTAGCTCAAGCTTTTCCAGTACGGCTTTCTTCTTAACGGCCGCAACCGCCTTTTTAAGCGAGAGGTGCGTGGTTAAAACAACCACCCGCATTTCAGAAGAAACCAGCATCATCGCTACTTCTTTCGCGCCCGTAAGGTCGGCAAGCATTTCCGTGTGCCCCGCGTACTTGTATCCGGCAAGCGAGAGCGCCTTTTTGTGTATGGGCGCGGTGACGACTCCTTCGATAACACCCTCCCTGAAAAGTTCCACCGCCTTTTCTATATACATCGCGGCGGCGAAACCGCTTTTCTCCGATACCTTGCCGGGCTTGATCGAATATGGCGGAAGGGTTCGCATCGTGTAAAAGCGCGCGACGCCCTTTTTCGGTTTTCTGTTGAAATCGAATTCCTTTAGTTCCCCCATTCTCCCCAGCGATTTCTGGACGTCGGTTATCGTTTCGATGTCGCCGATTACGATCAGCCTTTCGCGCATTTCGGGCGGGAGGGCCTCAATGGCCTTAAGAGTCACTTCGGGGCCTATCCCCGCGGGGTCACCAGTGGTTATTGCGAAAAGCCGATTTTTTGCAAGTCCCATCATTTTTTCGTTATCTTTTTCATGGCTCCCAGCGTTGCACAAGCTTTCAACGGTTGAGCGATTTAATAAACTTTTCCGCGTCTTTTTTGTCGATTATTTTAAGGATAACAACCTCTTTATTCTCGATGCAATAGAAAACGCGGTACTTGCCGGCGCGGAGACGATAGAAAGTCGATCTCTTCCCTTTGATTTTCTTTTTAAGTTTGCCTTTCGGAAACGGGTTTTCTTCAAGGACAGCCGCCTTATCCAAAACGTTATTTGCGGTTTTCAGATCAAGCCTGTCAAGATCGCGTACGGCCGAAGGGGAAATCGTAAGGGTGAACTTATCCACGCTTGCTTTTGCGTTTTTTCAGGTATTCTTTTGCGCTTTTACCGCCTTTTCCCAGATATTCCCTGCGTGCCGCCTCAAGGGCCTTTTGAAATGCGGAACTGCGCTCTAAAAGATATTCATCGAAATCCTCCTCCGTAATGGCGGTGATGATGGCCCGTGGTTTTCCACGCGAGGTAATTACCACGTCCCCCTTTTGCGCCTCGCGCAGGATTTCGGAGGTTTTGTTTTTTAATTCCCTTACATTTGCGAATTTCATTGGCTTCTCCCGGCAATATTTTTGGTGGCTACTTTTATAGCCACAATGCTATCACGCTCCGGGCAATCATGCAAATTCGCCGATGTACCGGGAAGGAGGGGAAGCATGAATTCTGCCCCATTTACTTAACCGCAGGCGCGAGCGCTAATGTATTTCTACTTAACTTCGATAATATCTTCCATCCGGGCTATTCCGAACAGGGTCAGTTTTTCCTTCGGCGATACGATAAATCCGCCCGGGCCTACGCGTCGCACTTTGATATCGAAATTTTCGTAAGTCGATTCCAGTATGAAGAATACTGACTCCCCGTCCTGCCGTTCAAGGTTTTCCAGGTTAAGTACAACCGGGTAGCTTTCATTTCGTATGAAAAGCGTTCCGGTCAGCTCGCTTGGTATGTGAGATGTCCCGATAAAGGTTTCAAAGACGATGGGCATTTTTCCGCTTCCGCCCAGTAAGTCGGCCACGTAATCGTCCCTTATCCCGATTCCAGAGTCGAATTTTTCCACGGGGATTTCAACGCGTATCTTCTCGCCGTCCGAATCAGTTTGCCTTGCCAAATCGATATCGCAGTTGATGCCTATAACATTCATATCCATAAAGAAAAACATTTTCTTCGAGGCTTTGTATCCTACGCACGATCTGCCTTCCTTAAAATGTTTTATAAATTCTTCGCGGTTGCCTTCGGCTGTTACCGAGGCGGCGAAAAGGGGGAAAACCGCCAGGAATGCGATGAGCGAAGCCGATATTAAACGATTCATTTTTGCTGCCTTATTATTGTTAAGGCAGCATAAAATTTATCCGGCATTTCCCAAATAACTCCATTTTACCGATCCCCATTGGCGTAATTGTACTAAATACGGCTGAAATTTCCCAAACTATTAACCAATCGATTCGCCGAGACATTCACCTTGCCAACAACCTCAAGGATAACCACCCCTTGAGTCCCCTCCTTGCAGAAGGAGGGGAAATTTATTTCCGCATACGTTACTCAATCACTGGCGGGGTGTATTCGTTGATAATGAATGGTCTGAAAAAAATAGAACCACCCCCTTTTTCACGAAATTTCATTCGACAACTGTACGTGATTAACGTATAGTTGTCCTGTGGAAATAATAGAAACGGCAAGATTCGTAAAGCTGGTTGATAACTATTTTCCCGAAGATGAATTTTTTCAACTGAAATTGCATGAGGAGGTTGAATCATGAAAAAGCGTGATATAGGGAAAGAGGTTCTTGAAGGGATAAAAGAGATGAAAAAAGGCAGAATCGGAAGACGAACCTTAATAAACGTCCCGAAAGAGATTAAGGCTATACGTCGGGATATGGATTTAAGTCAATCGGAGTTTGCGGATTTGCTTGGCGTGAGCAAGCGCAC
>JAZFVB010000208.1:0-5705 GCA_036447515.1 Nitrospinota bacterium | reverse complement strand
TGCGTCTTTCCGGTAGAAGAAGAGCCGGTAATAACGAGAGACTGGCCGCTCTTTTTATAAAGGAAATCGGCGGCGGCGCAAAGCGCAAGGCGGTTGGCCTTTCCCCCAACGAACCTTTCCATGCGGTAAAGGACGCTTTCGGGAAGTTTAAGTCCGAGCCGTAGCTGATTTTTCATGCGGCGTTTCCACGCCTTTTTTCACGCGCCTGTTCCACGTTTCTTATCATGCATTCACAGTAATAATAATTTTATACATCCGTATATTTATCCTTGACAAAGTTGCCCGCTTTTCATATCATCCACAAAAGGGTATTTTAGCTGTCTAAACAAATGAGCGCCAAGATTAAAATTATGCCGGCGGAGCTGGCAAGCCAGATAGCGGCGGGCGAGGTCGTCGAACGCCCCGCCTCGGTAGTAAAGGAACTCGTCGAAAATTCGCTCGATGCCGGCGCGACTTCGGTGGAAATAGAGGTTTCGCTTAAAAGGAGGCGCATAAGGGTAAAGGACGACGGACGGGGCGTTCCGCCCGGCGAGATCGAGCTGGCCCTTTCGAGGCACGGCACGAGCAAGATATTCTGCAGTGACGATATTTTCGGAATAGGCACCTACGGTTTCAGGGGCGAGGCGTTGCCTTCCATCGCGTCCGTAAGCAGGCTTACGTTCACATCGTGCCGTAACGGTCAAAAGGCGGGCCGCCTGATAGTAGTCGAGGGCGGAAAGACGGTGGACGTGAAAGACGCGCCGCCCTTAACAGGCACCGAGACCCTTGTGGAAAACCTCTTTTACAACACCCCCGCCAGAAAGAAGTTCATAAGGAGCGATTCGACCGAAATGACGCACATCACCGCAAGGGTCATCCAGGCCGCCCTATCAGCTTCGCAAGTGCGTTTTACGTTCATCCGCGATAAAAAGCGCGTGCTGGAGCTCTCCCCCGCAAAAGACCTTTTGGAGCGCGTGAGGCAGATATTCGGCGCCGAATACGCCGAAAACCTCGTCGAAATCGGGCATGAGGGTTTCAACATAAAGGTGACGGGCCTTGTGGGCAAACCCGATTTCAACAGGGCGAGTTCGATGGACCAGTACTTTTTCGTAAACAAAAGGCCGGTAAAGGACGCCGTTATCCGCATGGCAACGGCGCGCGCGTTCGAAGGCCTTTTGCCCAAAGGCAGGAAGGCCGTAATTTTCTTGAACATATCGGTGCCGGTTGAGACCGTGGACGTAAACGTCCACCCGGCAAAGGCCGAGGTGCGCTTTGCCCGCTCGGACGTGGTGGCGGGCGCGATAATAAGCGCCATACACAAGGCTTTGGGCCGCTTTGCGCGGCAGGAAAGCGGGGGGCCAAAGGCATTCTCGCAAGAAAGGGGAGTCTTTACGGCAGGGCCTTCCATGGAATCCGGGGAATCCGCGCCGGCGGCGGCGGGCGAAAGATCGTTTGCCCGGACGTTCGAACTGTGGCGTCCGCCCGACAAGCCCGACAAGATGGGCTTTTCCGGCGCCCGGGAAACGGAGCTCCAGCCGGGGCTTTCATCGGCGCACGGAAGGCTGGCGGACGGCGCCGTCCCGATTGGGCAGCTATTCAAAACGTTCATCGTCTTCGAAGAGGACGGGAGGATGGTCGTTATGGACCAGCATACTGTCCACGAGAGGATACTTTACGAGCGCCTTATGAAACGCTTCAACAACAGGGCTATCGAACGGCAGGCGCTTTTAACGCCTGAGACGTTCGACACCGATCCTAAATCCGCGCAGATGCTGGAAGACCACATTACAACGCTTGGCGACCTCGGGTGGGGGCTGGAACCTTTCGGCAAAAATTCGTTCCTTATACGCGAGGTTCCGTCGTTGCTGGTGGGTAAAGATTATTGCCGGATAGTCGGCGACATAGTGTCGGCTATCGGCGAAAACCGCGACGCGCGCTTCAATGAAATGATAGCCGGGTGCATAAGCTCGATGGCGTGCCGGGCCGCGGTGAAATCGGGCGACGCCCTTTCCCTGAAAGAAATCGCTGCGATGGCCGACGAGCTTAAAAAGGTGGAACTGCCCTACACCTGCCCGCACGGGAGACCGATTGCATACGCCCTTTCGCGCGAGGAGCTTAACCGCTATTTCGGGCGGTAGGGGGTAAGATAGGGGGAAGGTTTATAAGCTGGTTAAAGGCAAATAAATCATCAAACGCTCACGCATGCTGAACAAATGGATGTCCAACAACTTATCGATACCTTAAATACTCTTAATTCCTGTTAAATCCCGCCCTCTTTCCTTAGGGCGGTAACAGATTCCCCGCCTATCCCCCAGTTGTCGGTATCGATTTCGTCTATTACCACGAAGGTCGTCTTGGGATTTTTCCCCAGCACATCGGAAAGCAGGGTAGTGACCCCCTTGATTAGCTCTTCCTTTTGTTTTGGGGTTACGCCCTCTCGCGTGACCTTAATATTTACATACGGCATCTTTTACACTCCTCCTTGTTTGTTTTCGTTTTTTTTACATTGGTCATAACTTACACTCTGTTCCCTAATAAAATATCTTATCTGCCAGCTGGTAACTTGATAAGCGTGGAAAGTAAGAGCGACCCAATTGCCATCACCGCGCCCAGGACGAACGGTATCCGGTAATCGACAAGCCACAAAAGGCCAAATGCCGCCGGAATTATAACCGCCGCAATGTGGTTGATGCTAAAGCCTACCGCAATGCCGGGGGCAATATCCTTGGGATCGGCGATTTTTTGGAAAAAGGTATTGACGGCGATGTTGAGGCTGAAAAAGAGGTGATCCGTTATATATAAAAAAGCAACGGCCCATGGCGACGATAAAAAAGCGTATCCCATGAAAACGATAAAAAGGCTTGCATATTCCAGCATAAGCATTCGTTTTTCGCCGTATTTTATAATCAGCCTGCCTGCAACCGGAGCGACGAAATAAGTTATGAAATTGTTCAATACGAAAAGGGCGGCTACTTCGTGCACGCTAAACCGGAACTTTTCGACTAGTAGAAAGACCGCGAACACAACGAAAATCTGCCTCCGCGCGCCTCCCATAAGGGCAAGGGCATAATAAAGCCAATACGCCTTTTTTAGCGCCAGCCTGTTTTGCCGGGGCGCAACGTCCTTTTCTTCCGGCCGTTGGGTAAGCGCCCACAGTCCTATGAAAATAAGGGGCGCTCCCGCCGCAATGAAGACGTAACGGTAGTCGAGTAAATACGTTAAAAGAAGGACGCTCCCGCCGACGGCGATGTTCGTGGCGCTTATGTAACTTTTCATCTTGCCGATGACCCATGCCGAACTTTCTTTACCGAAATGCTGGAGCGTGAGGGACTGGTTGACAGTCTCGAAATAATGAAACCCGAGGCTCATCAATACGGTGGTAAATAGGAGTCCCGAAAACGACGGCATCATTCCCGTAAGTCCCACCCCTATTCCAAGAAGGATAATGGATAACGCCGCCAGCCTGCATTCGCGCATAACAAGTAAAACGTAAACCACCAAAAAGACCATTAAGCCCGGTACTTCGCGAACGGACTGGAGGATTCCGATCTGGCTTCCGTCGAAGTAAACTTCTTCAACCGCGAAATTATTTAAAAGTATCCGCCATGACTGGAACCCTATGGCCATGGCGACGTTAAGCGCCATAAGGTATGCGTACATCGGCTTGGCGCGCGCTTCTTTAAAGTGATTCATCATGCGGGCAATATTATCGTATTAACGTTTTTTAAACCTTAGCGACTCTTCGGTAGAGTGATTGTAAAAATCCCGTCATCATCATCGCCTTGCTCGATTTTAAATCCGCGCGCCTCGAGCTTGCGAAGCGCATTAGCTATTCTCTCTAAATACTTTTCAGGAAGCGTGGACGTCATGTCCATACCCAAATCGGACAGCAGTTCATAAAAATTAATCGTTATAACGCCGGCTTTACTCGTGGAGTTAGCGGCTTTAACGATTGCTTCCATGACAAATGTCTGGATTTCCATTTCGGGATATTCCGGATTATCCAATTATTGCTCCTCCAAGTTTACAAACGAAGTTCATTATACTAAAGAAGGCTTGATTTATGATAAGAGTTAAATTCCGGTCTTAACGGACGGCGGTTATTTCAGCTTGAAGTTCTCCATGGCTATCTCTTTGATTTGCTCCATGTCGCGCCTTTTCTTGAAGCGGGTGTAGAGCTGTGTTACCAGCTTGTCCTGTACGTAATGGGTTTCCTCGTAAAAGCGGTTCTTGAAGAACTGTTCTATTTCATCTTCTATGGCCATTTCGTAAAGGAGGCTCTTTTCCTGCGCAATGGCGAGTTCCTTGGCGTCCTTGAATTTTATGAATACGTCGGCCGACATAACCAACACGGCTTCCGCATTGAAGTCCACCGGAACGATTATCCCAAGCTTAAGTTCGGCGGGTAGGGCCGGGGCGGCCTCCTCAGGCGCGGGCCGTTCGATCGTCTTTACCGCCTGCGCCGCTTCTTTGGACTCAAGTGGCGTTTCTTTCGGAGCGGTTTCCTTTGCAGGTATTGCCGGCGGTTTTTGCGCCACTACCGGCGCTTCGGCGGGTTTTTCCTCTTTAGCCGGTGTTTCGACCGGCGCTTGCTTTTTCTCTTCAACTTTCTTTTCGGCCTCTACCGGGGCATTTTCTTCTTTTTCGGCAGCCTGCTCGTCTTCGGAATCGCTTTCTACGAATTCGCTCTCGTCAACTTCCGGTTCCGCCAGCTGCTGGGCTTCTTCCTGCTCTTGCGTTTCGACCTTTGCGGTCTGTTCGGCTTGCGGAAGCACCTTTGTGTAATAGTAATATCCGCCTGCCGCGGCAGCTATGAATACGACCGCGGCAATCGGCAATGCAACCTTTAAGCCGGACTTTGCACCTTTAATGCTTACGGTTTCATCGAAAGGCGGCAGGTCGTCCATGCCGCCGGTAGCCGCTTCGGTGTCGTCTTCGTCGTCCGACTTTGGCTTACGTTTAAAAAGTTTTTCCTTTATCGATGCGAATATACCTGCCAGACGTCCGGGTTTTCCCTCTTTTTCCTCTTCCTCTTCCTCGTCATCTTCATAGTCCTCGTCCTTTGCCTTTTCCTTTTCCTCTTCCTTTTCCTCTTCCTTTGCCTCTTCCTTTGCCTTTTTTTCTTCGTCTTTCTTTTCGGCTGTGGCTTCGGTTTTGGTTTCGGTTTCGGTTTTGGTTTCGGTTTTGGTTTCGGTTTTGGCTTCGTCTTTCTTTTCGGCTGTGGCTTCGGCTTCGGCTTCCATCGGTTCTTCGGATTCTTCGGTCTTTTCAGCCTCTTCGGACACGGCTTCACCCTCGGCTTCGCTTTCTTCGCCGGGGAGGGATTCCGATTCTGTTTCGCCTATATCGTCCAGCATTGAGGTATCCACTCCTTCAGATTCCACCGGCGAGGTATCTTCATCGCCCAAGCCGCTGCTGCCTAAAGTATCTTCCGTGATAGCCGTCGTGGCCTCGCTTTCGAAAAGGGATTCAATTTCTTCGTCGGTTTTTTCCGTCGCCTGATCGCCTTCCGCATCCACCGAGGCTTCCGCCTCCGAAGCGGGAGATTCGGCCGGCTGATCGTCGCTATCTCCGGGAAGTTTTTCGGGTTCTTTAGTTTCACCTTCGGCGTCTTGCGCATCGCTTAACAGCGTATCCAAGTCGTCCTGTGTGATTAACCCCTCGGTTTTCTCCCCATCGCTTCCCTCACCTTCGGTTTTTTCCCCTTCGGTGATCTGCTCTGAAGC
>JAZFVB010000207.1:0-2862 GCA_036447515.1 Nitrospinota bacterium | reverse complement strand
TGCGCGACAACATGAAGTTCGACATCGGCTCATGCGTCCAGAAGGAACTGAACTACGCGATTGTGGACGAAGTGGACTCCATACTTATCGACGAGGCGCGAACGCCGCTCATCATTTCCGGGCCGGCGGAGGAATCAACCGACAAGTATCACGTAACCAACCGGATAATTCCGCAACTCCTTAAAAAAGACGTACTGTACACGCAGGACGAAAAGGCGCGCGCTGTGATGCTCACCGAAGACGGCATAACCCGCGCCGAGGAATTGCTGAAGGTGCAAAACCTCTACGATCCCCGCAACGTGGAAATTCTCCACCACGTCAACCAGGCAATGAGGGCGCACGTCACGTACAAAAGGGACATCGACTACGTTGTAAAGGACGGGCAGGTGCTGATTGTCGACGAGTTCACCGGCCGCCTTATGTCCGGCCGAAGGTACGGCGACGGCCTTCACCAGGCGCTGGAAGCCAAGGAAGGGGTGAAGATAGAAAACGAAAACCAGACGCTTGCCACCATCACGCTGCAAAACTATTTCCGCATCTACAATAAGCTGGCCGGCATGACGGGTACCGCCGATACCGAGGCGCAGGAATTCGGCGATATTTACAACCTTGAGGTGATTATCATACCGACTCACATGGATATGATAAGGGACGACAACGTCGACCGGATTTACAGGACATCGGAGGAAAAATACGAAGCCATCGTCGACGACATCGTTAGCGTCTATAAAAAAGGACAGCCGGTTCTTGTTGGAACCATTTCGATCGAGAAATCGGAAAAAATCTCCAACATGCTAAAGAAGAAAGGAATAAAACACAACGTCCTTAACGCGAAACAGCACCAGCGCGAAGCTGAAATCGTGGCGCAGGCGGGGCGCAGCAAAGCCGTAACAATCGCAACAAACATGGCGGGCCGCGGAACGGATATCGTCCTGGGCGGCAACGCGGAAAGGCTGCTGGCAAGCGAAGGCGTTCTCGAAGACGAGGAAGGCTACGAAGGGCGGCTGGAGGAATTAAAGGAAAAGTGCCTCGAGGGGCGCGAAGAGGTGCTGGCGGCCGGCGGCCTGAAGATAATCGGCACCGAACGCCACGAAAGCAGACGCATCGACAACCAGCTCAGGGGGCGCTCCGGCAGGCAGGGCGATCAGGGCGAATCGCGTTTTTACATCTCTCTTGAAGACGATCTCATGCGCATTTTCGGCTCCGACCGGATATCAAACATAATGGGGAAGCTCGGCATGGAGCGCGGCGAGCCTATAGAGCACAAGATGATATCAAAGGCGATAGAAAACGCGCAGAAGAAGGTGGAAGGCCACAACTACGATATCCGCAAACACCTGCTGGAATACGACGACGTGATGAACCTGCAACGCAAGGCGGTTTACGAGCAGAGGCGGATAATTCTGGAAGGGACCGACCTGAAGGATAAAGTCCTGGACATGGCCGCCGAACTTGTCGAAAACATCATCCACGAAACCGCGCCGGAAAAATCGCATCCGGACGATTGGGATTTTGAATCGATGAAAAACCGCCTGCATGGGCATTTCGGAATGCAGGTCGAGATCGACCCGGACAAAAACCTAACGATAGGTCAAGAGAAGCTTGCGTTCGATTCGATGGTTCAGGACGATATCCTGAAGAGCACGGATACCGAACTCGAAAGGCTCTACGCCGAAAAGGAAGAGGCTATAAGCGAGAAACGGATGAGGGATTTCGAGCAATACATAATGCTAAATGTCATCGATTCCCAGTGGAAAGACCACCTTTTGATGATGGACCACCTGAAAGAGGGGATCGGTTTCCGCGGTTACGCGCAGAAGAATCCTTTAAACGAATACAAGCGCGAAGGGCACATGCTTTTCGAGAACATGATAGGCCGATTCAAGGAAGAAGCGGCGTCGCTCCTTTTCAGAATACAGGTTCAGTCTGGCGAAACCGCGCCCCTTGAACGGCGTCGACGGGCGTCCGTGACCGAACACCACGGCCAAACCGGCGAAGCCGAGGTAAAAACCGTAAGGCGCACGTCGAAAAAGGTCGGCCGCAACGAACCGTGCCCGTGCGGCTCCGGCAAGAAATACAAAAAGTGCCACGGAAGGAAGTAGCGTAGGCGCCTGCGCATTAGATGCCGCGCTTCCCTTCCCGGTTCGCGTTGACGAGGTTTATCGTTAAAGTACGCGATCTTATTGAAAAGTTTTGGAAGTAAAGATTCAGCCCGGCCCTCTATTCCCCTTCGGCTATTTCACTCAGGCGGACCTTGTTGAGGATGGAAATGCTTTTCCCCTTTACCCTGATTACCTTTTCGTTCTGTAGGCGGCTAAGGCACCTTACGGCCACCTCGAAAGATGTCCCTATATATTCGGCGATGTCCTTGCGGGTAAGGAAAAGGTCTATCTTCGTTTCGCCCTTGCTGCTTATTCCCATCTTTTCGCCGAGCGCCAGCAGAAAGCGCGAAAGCCGGCGGATGACCGTCTGCACCGCCATGCTCCCCAGGTTGCTTGTGATCAGGCGCATCTTTTCGGTAAGGTCCTGCATGAACAAAAGGGCCACGGCGGGGTTGCCGATAATCGCGTTCAGCGCCTCCTTGCGCTTCATCACACCGGCCACGCAGTTAGTGACTGCCTGGCACGACGCCGGGTACGGCTTTCCGTCAATTACCGGAACGGAGGCCACTAGATCGCCGGCGCGGAATAAGCCGACAATTGCCGACTTGCCCGATGCGTATTCCTTGAAAATTTTCACTTCGCCTTCGATTATGAACCAAAGGTTCTCGGGGGGGTCGCCTTCCATGAACAGGATGTCGCCCTTATTAAATTCCCGTTGCTGGGCTATTTTCTCGAACTTTTCAAGTTCGGATTTGCTAAT
>JAZFVB010000206.1:0-4705 GCA_036447515.1 Nitrospinota bacterium | reverse complement strand
ACTCCCGTAAATAAGATCATCGGCCCAATGAAGAGCGTGATGAAAAAATTAAAGAACTCATAGCTTTTCGCCACCGCCGAAACGCAAAGCGCAATGCCGCTTATCGCCGCGCCGATTGCCGCCATGTTGATGACGATCAGCGGTATCGCCGCGTATTCGTGGAATATCCCGGCGACGATCAGCACAAGGAGCACGGCGAACGAAGAAATCACCCCCTTCGTCGCGCCCCACATCACTTCGCCCAGGACGATGTCTTCCAGCGACATCGGCGTCGCAAGGATCCCTTCGTAAATGTTTTGTTCCACCATCCGCGTGTAAGAGCTGAACGTGCACTCAAAGGCCGCCGCGTTCATCGCCACCACCGCCATAACGCCCGGCGCGATGAATTCCAGATAGCTCATCCCGTTCACCTCTTCTATCATCGTGCCGAGTCCCAGCCCCAGACCGAAGAGGAAAATGATAGGCTCGCCGATGTTTCCAATTACCGACGCGAGATAGTATTCCCTGAAAACGTCGAGGTTGCGCCGCCACAACTTTAGCGCGCGTCTGATTCTTGTCGTCATCGCCTTGCCGCCGTCAGTCCTTCACCATCAATCGGTCAGCGTCCTTCCCGCAAGCCGCAGGAAGAGGTCTTCCAGAGTGGCCCTTCTGTGAATGGCGTGCTTGTGGGGCATTTCGAGAATGTGCTGCATCACGGCCGCGCCGTCTTCGGTGTAGATGTAAATCGTATCGCCGAACTGCTCGAACTCCACGTCCATTTCGCTTATTTTCCCCGCCGTCAGTTCGAACGAACTTTCGTCGAGGTGGACTTCTATAACGTCCTCGCCGATTTCCTTTTTGATAAGCTCGGCGGGTTTTCCCTCCATGAGTATTTTGCCCTTGTCCATCATCGCCACGCGGTCGCAGAGGCGCTCGGCCTCTTCCATGTAGTGCGTAGTGAGTATCATGGTGATGCCCTGTTTTTTAAGCGACATCAGCCTGCGCCAGATCATGTTGCGCGCCTGCGGGTCGAGTCCCGTGGTCGGCTCGTCGAGTATTAAAAGGCGCGGGTTGTTTATTAGCGAGCGCGTGATAGCAAGCCTGCGCAACATTCCGCCGGAGAGGGTTTTTAATTTTGCGTCCTTTTTGTTGTCGAGTTGAAGGAATTTTAACAGTTCCTCCGCCCTCTCCAGGGCTTCCTCTTTGGGTATGTCGAAGTAGCGGGCGTATGTAAGAAGGTTTTGCATGACGCTTAGGTCGCGGTCGAGGTTGTTTTCCTGCGACACGACGCCGATTTGCGATTTAACTTCGGGCGCTTCCATCTCCACGTCTTTTTCCAGAACCAAAAGGCTGCCGCCGCTTTTGGGTAGAAGGCCGTGGACCATTTTTACCGTGGTTGTTTTGCCCGCGCCGTTGGGCCCCAAAAAGCCGTAGCATTCTCCGGCCTTTATCGAGAAATTTATGCCGTTTACCGCATGGAAATCTCCGAAACTGCGCCGGAGGATAGAGGCTTCCACAACGTTCATGGAGTTACTTTAGAAGGCGGCGCGCCGAATGGCAAGGCGGCGCTTGAAGGAGGTAAAGGGCGTGCCGCTTTGCATTACATGGCAAACCGCTAAAGGAACCAAAGGTTCGGGGAGTTTTGCATATGCGCCGGTTCCGAAAAAAGTCGGACGTTTAAGGATCGAGGGTTTCCACACGAACGCCTTCGATCCCGGCAAAGGGGAATAGATAATTCTTGGAACAAGCCCGATTCACGGGAATATGAGCAGACAGGTGGGTATGACTGCGGCGGGATTTCCAGTAAAATAATGGCGTATATGGTCAAGACAATAGTAGATTCCAAAAAATCGGGAGAGCCGAAAGAAGAAGCCGCGCCGGATCGGTCTCCCGTTCCCGTAGGCGAGGAGTTCGTAAAGCCGCCTCCGCCTCCGCCGAGGGGCTCCCCGGGCGCGCCTATGTGGATCGTTACGTTTGCCGATCTGGCTACGCTTATGCTTACTTTTTTTGTTTTGCTTTTGTCTTTCGCCAACATGGACATAGTGAAATTTGAAGAGCTGATGGGAAGCATGCAGGATGCCTTTGGCGTTTCGAAAGAAGGGCAGGGCAGTTTCATGCTGATGCAGGAGGAACTGGGGGCGGAACCCGGAAAGGAAGGCGTTGTGCAGACGCCCGCCATGAAAGATCAGGTTGAAAAAAGGGCGCTTTCCCAGCAGATGGCCGATGCCGCCAGACGCGCAAATTTCAGGGACAACGTAAGTATCAATTACACAAAAGACGGGATAAACGTGCGCATAGACAGCGGCGTAATGTTCAAAGCCAGCAGCGCCGCGATGAAAGAAGAAATAGTTCCGTTCCTGAAGGGGGTAGCGAACATAATGCGGTCGTTCAAGTTCAACCTTTTCATAGAAGGCCACACGGACAACATTCCCATAAGGACGAAGTATTTCCCATCCAATTGGGAGCTTTCCACGGTCAGGGCCACAACCGTTTTACGCAAACTCATAGAGCTCGGCGTTCCATCCGACAGGCTGGCCGCGGTAGGGCTTGCCGACACGAAACCGATTAGGGACAACGGAACTCCGACGGGGAGAGCCAATAACAGGCGCGTTGAATTCAAATTTATCAAGATAAGGACCTCATGAAAAAATTAATTATTTACGCCATTGTACTTGCCTGGATCGCCATGACGATCGCGGGCTGTTCGGAAAAAAAGGAAGAAACCAACCTTGCAATGGAAATTGCCGCACAACAGCTCGGCAAAAGGGCCGAGTCGCTTGAAAAGGCGGAAAAGCACGGCCAGGCGGATGTACTTTACAAGGAACTTAAAGCCAAATACGGCAAAACGAAATACTACGCGGAAATCAGCGCCAGACTTGAAAAAAGCGGCATAAGCATTGAAGCATCCCTTTCATCCAAAACGTCTAAGGAGATGTTCAGGCTGCAGAACCTAATATTAGAGGTAAAGCGTATAAAGGGCGATTATCCCGAAGGCCATGCCATAAATATCCCAAAGGATATGTGGGGCAACAGGCTGGTTTACAAGATAACGCCGCAAAGCGACAAATACGAGTTTTACGTAATGTCCCTTGGACCCGACGGAAAGGATGGAACCGACGACGACCATTACCTTATTTACAAGGGGGAAAAGGGGGAAAAGCCGAAAAAGCCGGACGAGGAAAAAGCCGAGGAAGTTGACCGGCGCCGCTGGGCTTCCAGCAGCGCTTCCGACGCGGAGTTGGAGGAAGGCATTAAGCAGTCCGGCGGTTTTATGAAGATGGATGATTTTAAAAAAATAGCCGAGAAAGTTTCCACATCTTCCGGGAGAGACGACAGGAAAATGAGCTTAAAGGAGCTTGAATCGGAAGCCGGAAGCAAACGAGAGAAAAGGCGCGGCGGCGGGGAGAAGGTAATCAGCCTTGAGGAGCTTCTTCAGCAGCAGGGGAAGTAATCTGTTTTAATATGAATTCCACCCTCCTGTTTTTTCCCCTTCCTTCCGGCGTATCGTTGTCCGCCACGGGGCGCGTATCGGAGTAGCCTATTGCCCGTAGCCTGTCATTGGATATTCCGGTGGTCAGCAGGTACCTTAGAACGGTGGTGGCCCTAATGCCTGAAAGCTCCCAGTTTGACGGAAACATTTTCGTTGAAATTGGGATGCTGTCCGTGTGCCCTTCTACCGTAACAGAGTGATCGGTTCTTTTAAGAAATTCCGCCAGGCCTTTCAAAAGGCGGAAACCTGCCTTGGTCATTTTTGAAGCCCCCGGCTTGAAAAAGACACCGCCGTCGATCCTGATTACAAGGGCATTTTCCCTTCTCATTACGATTATATTGTCTTTAAGTTTACTTTCCATAACGAGCGAATCCAGCTTGGTTTGAGTTTCCCTTAGTTTGGCTTCAGCTTCAGCGGAAAGCGAAGACGTATCTTTTTCTTTATCGAAGACCTCTTCGCCGCTGATAAACGGCACGGGCTTTCCAACCCCTTCCACTCTCACGCCGAAAGCGCCCTTTACCGAGCCAAGCATTTCGCGGAACTTCACGATGTCCATACTTGCGAACGACAAGAGGAGGACGAAGAACGTAAGCATCAACGTGCTGAGGTCGGCGAACGTAACAATCCACATGGGCGCGCCCGCCTCGGGTTTCTTTTCAGGTTTCTTGGACATCGGGCGCCGCTCCCATGATACTAGCCCTTAATCTGGGCTTTGGGCTTAAGGAATGCGTTAAGCTTGGACTGAATCATTTGCGGGTTTTCCTTCTTTACTATTCCAACAATACCTTCGACTATGATTTCCAGTCCCAGCGTTTCGTCTTTCGAACGCAACTCCAGTTTTTTTGCAATGGGGGACGCAACGAGGTTGGCAAAAACGGCCCCGTAAAAAGTGGTGAGAAGAGCTACGGCCATCGCCGGGCCGATGGATGACGGGTCTGAAAGACTTTTCAGCATCTGCACCAGTCCTACCAGGGTTCCGATCATGCCGAATGCGGGCGCGAGGATGCCGAGCATCTCGAAGACCGCCTGGCCTATCAGGTGGCGTTCGCGTATGTAGGAAATTTCAGTGGACAGTATTTCACGGATCGCATTGTAGTCCATGCCGTCGACCATCAACCCGATGGCTTTTTTAAGGAAGCGGTCCTTGGTTTTGAAATTCTGCATCGAAAGAGGGCCTTCCTTCCTTACCTTCTTTGAAATTTCAACCACCTGTTTTATAGATTTTATCGGATTGTG
>JAZFVB010000205.1:0-23192 GCA_036447515.1 Nitrospinota bacterium | reverse complement strand
ATCGAGGAAGAGCTTGGCGAGTCGGCCGTTTATCCCGGTAAAAAAGCGTTTGGCAACAGGCAAAAATGATGTACCTTATGGGCAGGTATGTTAAGGGCCAAAGAAGCCAGAACGTTTAAACGCGGCTTAAGCCGCCCCAAGGCCATATTTCTTTTCAGTCTCCTTTTTGCCGTCGTCGTGGGCCTTACCTCCTATTACAGGGACGGTGGAATAAAGGGCGTAAGGGAAAGGGATATAAAGCTGGAAATGGAGCGGCAATCGGTTAAAAGATTGGAGGCGGAAAACAACGTCCTTCGCCGCAAGGTGGAATCGATTGAGGAAGGCTCGTATCTTATGGAAAAATTCGCGCGGGAAAACCTTAACCTTTCGAAGGAAAACGAGATAGTTTTCCGCTTTACCGACGAGCCGAAACCCGATGGGGAACCCGCCCCGGCCGGGAAGCAGGGAGTTCAAACCGAATAAAGGGAGGATTGACTTATAAAATTATTTACACGTTGTAATTAATGTCCATCTCTCTTCGTTAGTGCGGACAGGCAATCATGCCTGTCGGGCGACCATTAGGCCGTCGATTAATTTGCCCTTCGGGCAAACGGCAGACAGGATTGTCTACCCCACCAAATAAACCATATGAAAGCAACTTGGTATTAGATTGCAATTATTCAATATCAAAGCGCTTTTTAAGTCTTTCTACCGTATGTACCCATTTGGGTGACCTTGGCTTTGCTACTGAATTTTGATTACCGAAAAATCCTTTTTCTTTAACAGCCTCAGCTTCCAAAACTGTTTTCATCCATTTAATCCGTACAAGCTTTTCTGCCTTCTCAGGGTCATCGGTAGCCCTTGGCATGTTTTTGGCGTTTACTGGCAAATCGACAAGGAGAACCTTATTCCCATTTTCTTCAACTACAAAATCATCTACATTTACAACCGTATCAATTACCTCTCCTACGCCTACATAGCCTTTTCCTGGAATATTAACCCAAAGCCTTGAACCCGGCTCGAGTATATTTAAAGTATTTGTATACCATTGACCGCCACCCGCGCTAATAAAACCATACTTTACTGCCTCTTTCCAAGTACGGCAGTCTCTAACACCATAGGAAACGTAATATTCGCCATTCCATTCAACCTTCTTGCCTGATTCGTCCGATTGATTAACATCTGCGAGAGCAGGTTCTTTCAACCAAGCTCGAGAGAGATATTCCCGATCTTCATCCTTGAAAACTCGAAAAAAAACCGCATTAATTCTTACTCCGTGTTCTTTACCAAGGTAATTAACTATTCTCTCAGTACTCAAATCAAGACTTGAGGCAACAATAACCAGCTCATGTGATTCATTAAGCTCATCTGGCATTTGTCCTTGCCCGAATTTTTCTTCAAAAGCTTCATCAAGCGAAATATTCTTTTTTCTACCTTTTTGGTATTTTTCAAGATACGACTGGTATATTTTTGCTATATCGTCATCAGAAATATCTTTAACCCATGACCCATAATCCAATACTTGGGACACTATATCTCTATGGGTTTTGTCCCTTTTGAGTTCGATAATTATGAGATTCCCCGAACCATCAATAGCGAGCAAATCTACGACGTACCCAAATGAAGTACGTACCTGCCTTCCAATAATCATCCAGTTTGGCGATACAATGCTGATGTCCTCGTTAAGAATTTCTTCTAGCCGATTTTCAAAATCCAAGGGGACTGAAGATATTTGTTGCAACCCACCATCTATTCGCCAAACTCCTATTTCAATAGGCATTCTTCCCCTCCGAGTTCGTTCAGTGCGCCATCTTGGTCATATCCCACATCGGCAGGAATATCGCCAGCGCCACGAACAGCACGATCCCGCCCAGGAGGAATATCATGATCGGCTCGACAAGCGAAGAAAGCTGTTTTATTTTCCTGCTTGCCTCCGCGCTGAAATAGTTTGAGACCTTTACAAGCATTTCGTCCAGCGCGCCCGACGTTTCGCCGGCGGCAATCATCTGGGGTACGATGGCGGGAACATCCTTGTGTCTTTTAAGCGGTTCGGCCATGCCGCTACCTTCCCTAACAGATTCCTCAACGTCGTTGAAGATCGTAAGGAGATAGTCGTTTCCGGCGGCCTTGGCGGCAACTCCCATCGCCTCAAGGATCGGCACGCCGGACTTTATCATGTTGGCAAGGACCATGCAGAACTGCGACCACGCTATCCTGGACATTATTTCCCCTATTACGGGTATCTTTAAAATTAATTTGTGCCACTGGTATCGCCCGATGGAAGTATTTATGTACTGCTTGAAAAGTATGTAACCTCCAACGGCAATCCCTATACCGATGTACCAGTAAGCGTGGAAAGTACTGTTTATGAATATCAGAATCTTTGTCGGCATCGGAAGCTCCAGCTTTGCTTTCTCGAAGATGCCCATGAAGCGGGGCACGACGTACGAAAGAAGAAAAACTACCGCGCCAATAACGACGGTGCCTATTATTTTTGGGTACTGGGTCACTTCCTTGAGCCTTTTCTGCGTTTCGAACTGGTTCTCGAGCATTTCCGTAAGCCTTTTCAGCGATTCGTCCAGCGTGCCCGAAATCTCGCCAGCCATGATCATGTTTACGAAGGTTTCCGAAAAAATTTCCGGGTAATCGCGCATCGCTTCGTTCATGGAGGTGCCTTCCTCGACCTTGGCCTTAACTTCCCGCAACACCCTTTTCATTTTCAGTTTTTCGGCCTGGTCTATCAGGCCCTCGAAACACGCCACAAGCGGTATGCCCGCGTTGAACAGGGTGGCCATCTGGCTTGTGAAAAGTATCAGGTCTTCGATATTTATTTTTTCAAACTTTTCCTGGAGGTTTGTCATAAGGGCGAAATCGAACGCCGCCGACTTTTCCTCCAGCTTTGACGGTATGAAGCCGCGTTGCATCAGCTTCTGGGCGGCGTCCGCGCGGGAAACGGCCTCCATGTCGCCTTCTTCAATCTCACCCTTGCGCGACCGGGCCTTATAAACAAAAGTCGCCATATATCCCCTATTCCATCAATCCGTACTTCTTGACCTTATTGTAAAGGCTTTTACGGCTTATTTTAAGCCTGTCGGCGGTTTCCTGCTGTTTCCAGTTTGTGGACTTAAGGGTTTGCAGTATCATTTCCCGTTCCATGCGGCTGATGACCTCTTCCATCGACTCGCCGGCGAAAAATGTTCCATCTGCCGCCATGACGTTTTTCGTCTTCGGTGCGTCAAGCTGAAATGCATCCTCGGGCAGTTCGGGGCCGTCGAACATGACAACGGCGTTTTGAATGAGGTTTTCAAGCTGGCGGACGTTTCCGGGAAACGAATAGCTTAAGAGCCTTTTCATGGCGCTGTCGGACACTTCACGGATGTTCTTTCCGAATTTTGCGCTGTAGAGTTCGAGGAAGTGGTCGGTCAGCAGCGGGATATCCTCTTTTCGTTCGCACAGCGGCGGTATGTTAACCGGCACTATGTTAAGGCGGTAAAAGAGGTCTTCCCTGAATTTTTCTTCCTGAACCTGGTTGTATATGTCCTTATTGGTAGCCGCTATCAGGCGGAAGTCCAGCTTTATGGGGCCGGAACCGCCCAGTCTTTCTATTTCCCTTTCCTGTATCACGCGCAGGAACTTTCCCTGTGTCGTTATGTTCATTTCCGTAATTTCATCAAGGAATATCGTGCCGTGATTGGCCCTTTCGAACTTTCCTATCTTCAGCCGATACGCTCCGGTGAAGGCGCCTCTCTCGTGGCCGAACAGCTCCGATTCCAACAGCGTTTCGGGAATCGCGGCGCAGTTTACCTTTACCAGCTGGTCCGCGGCGCGCCTGCTGTATTTGTGGATGATTTCGGCGATCTTTTCCTTGCCCGTCCCGCTTTCGCCGGTTATTAGAACGTCGACATCGGCGTTGATTATCTTTTCCAGCTTTTCGAAAAGGCCCTTAACGGCGGGCGATGAGCCGATGAATTCGGAGTAGGGCGATTCCTTGACGATAGTTTTTTTAAGGTTAATGTTTTCGGAAAGGAGGATGTACTTTTCCACCGCCCTTTTTACCGTGAAACGCAGGTCGTTTATGTCTATCGGCTTGGTGAAGAAATCGTACGCGCCGCTTGCCATCGCACTCTGTATAATCTCCCGCGAACCGTACGCGGTAATCATTATTACAATCATGTTGGCGTTCATCTTTTTCAGGCGTTTCATCAGCTCTATGCCGTTCATCTCCGGCATTTTGTAGTCGACTATCGCTATGTCGAAGTCCTTTTTTTCCGCAAGGGCAATCGCCTCCGCCGGGCTTTGTGCCAGAAGGACGTCGTAGTTTTCGGTTTCAAGGGTTTCCTTCAGAAAGAAACGTATACCCTTGTCGTCATCGACGATGAGCAACCGTGGAGGGAAGACTTCAGGCATGCTGTATGACTATCGGAAGTTCTATGCGGAAGGTCGTGGAGGTGTTTTTTGACGCGACCTTCAGGTTCCCGTTGTGTGAAGCTATTACTTGCTGAGTGATGGCCAGTCCCAACCCGCTGCCTTCTTCCTTTGTCGTAAAGAACGGTTCGAATATCTTTTCCATCATTTCTGGCTCGATGGTCGATCCGGTATTTGTTATCTCCACTGCTATGCCGTCGCGGTCCTCAAGGTCTTCGAAAACGAACTGCTCGGGGCCGAAATAGGTTTTTATCGTGATTTCGTCGTTCGGCCCGGTAATTTCCAAAGCGTTCATCAGTATGTTTAAAAGGGCCTGTACCAGCTTTTCCCTCTCGGCTAATATTACCGGCGCGCTGGTATCGTATTCTTCCTTCAGGTGAGCGCGGCCCTCCTTTCGCTCGTATCCCGCCAGTTCCACTACTTCTTTAAGTATCTCGTTTATGTCGCATTTAGTAAATTCGCGTTCGGTGGGATTGCTGAAGTTAAGGAGTTTTTGCACAACGTTATTCAGGCGGTCGATCTCCCTTATCATCACTCCCGTATATCTCTGTACCTTCTCATCGTCCGGCGAACGCTCCATCAGCAGCTGCGTAAGCCCTTTAATGGAGCCCAGCGGGTTGCGGATTTCGTGCGCTATGCCCGCCGACATTCTTCCGAGCGAGACCATCTTCTCGGTGCGCCGGATCTGCCGCTGCACCTCCAGGATTTTCGTAAGGTTTTTGAAAATTACGAATAGGCCGACGGGTTCATTTTTTTCGTTCCTAAGGATCGATGCGGTAAGTCCCACGGTAACGGTTTCGCCGTTTTTCGCCCGGAACGAAATCTTTTCCGACGAGGAAACCGTTTCCTCCTTTATGGAGCTTTTCAACAGTTCCAAAAAAGTTAGGTTTTCCGCCTGACCGCCAAGGACGTCACCCAGCTTTTTGTGGACGTTTTCATATTCGCCGACAGCCATCGCATTTCGGGCCGCCATGTTCATTGAAAGAACGTTCAAGTCGTTGTCCAGTATCATGGTGCAGCCCATAAGGCTTTCCAGGATGTAACTGTTAAGCACTTCCACCACGCGGTTGAAGTTTGCGGTCAGCTCCTCCATTTCGTCCCCGGAAAGCCGCGCTTCGACCTCTTCCAGCGGCTTCCCGTCTTTAATATTTCTGTATGACTTTACGATGGAGGAAATGCTCTGGTTGATGCTTCGCGACAGAAGTACGCCGACGATTCCTGCGAAGATTATGAGGATTATGCTGATTATCTTGATTATCTTTATGGCGTTTTGAAGCGCCAGCCTGTTGACTTCCATCATGGCGCCGGGGTCTTTCGGCATTACCTCTTCTATGAATACGATTGCCACGAACCCGCCCGAAAGGGCGAATACGACAACAATCACCGGCAGTGTGTAAAGAATGGAAACATGCACCCTGCTGAAAAGGCGTTTTATTATTCCTTCGGGCATTCTAGTAATCGGCTGTAACCCTGTTTATTTCCTGCATCGTCGTCAGCCCCATGGCGACTTTTATCCGGCCGTCCTGCAGCATCGACACCATCCCCTGTTTTTTTATGGCGTAATCCTTCAGGACAGACGAAGCCGAGCGGTTGTTCACCATCGTGCGCATCTGCTCATCCATGGCGAAGACTTCGAAGATTCCCGTTCGTCCCGAGAAACCGCTTCTCTTGCATTCCATACATCCCGCGCCCTTGTACAGGCTTACGCCTTCCTTGAGTTTCGGCAGTAATTTAAGGGCTTCCTCTCGCGGCAACGGTTCCTTGCACGACTTGCATATGGTGCGCACAAGACGCTGGGCTATGACCCCGACAACGGAAGACGAGATCAAAAACGGTTCCAGCCCAAGCTCGATAAGGCGGACGACGGCGCTGGGGGCGTCGTTCGTGTGCATTGTCGATAGGACCATGTGGCCGGTCATGGCGGCCTGGATCGCGATATCGGCGGTTTCTAAGTCACGCATTTCGCCTATCATTATTATGTCCGGGTCCTGGCGCAGTATGGAGCGCATACCGCTGGCGAACGTCAGACCGGCCTTCGGGTTTATCTGCGACTGGCGTATCCCCGCCAGGCGGTATTCAACCGGGTCTTCGATGGTGATGATGTTTTTTTCCACGTCGTTAAGGAGGTTCAAGGCCGCGTAAAGCGTAGTCGTTTTTCCGCTTCCGGTGGGGCCCGTAACCAGTGTTATCCCGAAAGGCGTTTTTAAAAGTTCAAGCGCCTTTTCAAGAGATACCCCTATAAGGCCCGTCTTCTCCATGTCTACCATCGTCATATCCGACCTTAGTATTCTGATAACGACGTTTTCGCCGTAAATTGTGGGGAAGGTCGAAACGCGGAATTCGACGTCCTGTTCTTCAAAGATAATCTTGAACCTCCCGTCCTGCGGAATGCGCGTTTCGGAAATGTCCAGATTCGATATTATCTTTATGCGGCTGATTATCGCCGATTGAAGCAACTTGGGCGCAACCGCGTTCTGGAACAAAAGTCCGTCTATGCGGTAGCGCATTTTTACGTCGTCTTCGTCGGGTTCTATGTGAATGTCGCTGGCCCTGTCGCGTATGGCCTGTTTGACCACCGTTTCCACCAGCCGGGCTATCGGCGCAAGATCCGTGGTGGCGGCGCTCATATCGGTAACGGCGATATCGTCTTCGCCGACCTCGGCTGTTATTTCCGTGCCGCGTATCGCCCGCAGGGCGTCCTGGATGGAACTGGTTACGCCGTAGTGTTTCGATATAGCCATTTCGACCTGGTGCTCGGTGGAAATTGCGACCTGCACATCCATTCCCGTCTTTACGGCAACTTCGTCGATGGCGAATATGTTAAGCGGGTCCGCCATTACCACCGTGATCGTATTATTTTCCTTCTTGAGGGGAATAAGGGTGTATTTGCGCGCTATCGCCTCGGGAACGTTTTTGAACAGCGATACGTCGACTTCGAGTTCTTCCAGGTTTACGACCTCGATGTTAAGCTGTTTCGCAAGGGTGTTTAATATGTCCTCATCGGTGATGAATCCGAGGCCAACAATGGCTTCACCCAACTTTTTCCTGGTTTCCTTCTGCGATGCGAGGGCCTTTTTAAGCTGGTCGTCCGTCAGGACGCCCGCTTCGACCAGAAGGTCGCCAAGCCTTTTTCTTTGTCTTACCGCCATAAATTTCCCCCTCACATTATATCCCGAATTTCCGGATAAAAACGTAATTCCTTAGTAACCTAATAATATCCCCGCCAAGATTCATGGAGGACGCGAAAAACGGCGCATTTTACCGGAAAGGCTTTGCCTTAACGGGAGAGAGCTGTGCTAGAATCTACAATATATGATCGGAATCAGGGCGTTTAAAAAGTCTATCGAGTTGTCATTCGAGTGGCGCCTTGCCGGTTACAATGTTATCGACACAGAGGGAAATACGGTTGCGCCCGTCCTTGACCTCCTGTGCGACGAGGACAGCCGCAAGCCGCGCTACCTTATGGCGGAGATAGGCGGGCTGATGGGCATTCAGGGCAAGGTGGTTCTCCTGCCCATTGGAATGCTCACACGCGCCGGTTCAGGCCAGGTGATCGCAAACTCTACAAGGGAGCAGATGCAGCAGGCGGAGCCTCTGGACGACCCCGACAATCCCAAGAGGCGGGAAGAGGAAAAGATTTTCATCCATTACGGGCTGAGACCGTACTGGGAGGTCGAAGAGGTAGTGGAAGCCAGCAAGGAAGCTAAAAAAGAAGCCGAAAAAGACGCCGAAAAAAAGGAAAGCGAAGATGAAGGAGCTGGCCCAAAGGCGGCTGGCAAAACCGACGCCTGACGGTACAACAGGTTAACGTATTACAAAAAATTATGAACGAAACGCGCGGAAAATCCGCCGCAGTTTTTTACATCCTGGCTGTTGCGGGCATCATTATCAGCATCCTTACGGAACTGGAGAAGTATTCCGACGTCGTGCGCGCGCTTTGCGGGGGAGATACCGGCGGGTGTCAGGAAGTGGCCAACTCGTCTTTTTCCACCCTTTTTGGAATACCCCTTGGATACTGGGGGATTGCATCGTATCTCGTGTGGATTGCCATTTACCGAAAACGGAAAGAATTGGCGGGGCTTTACGGGGGCGTTCTGCTCGGCGCGGAGTTCCATTTCGTTTACCTGCAGATTTACGTTATCGAGGCCATATGCCCGCTTTGCATGGCGCAATTCGCCGTGGTTGCGGCAATTAACGTCCTTTTGTTTGCTACGGCATATCCGCCGCCTAAAGCGATGAAATACCGCATCTCCCTTGTGCCGATTGTTTTAGCGTCCTTTCTGGCTTTTTACGTCCCGATGAAGGTGGAAGCTTCCCGCGCCGGCACGGAGGCTGGCGATGCGTCACTTACGAAAATCACAAGCTGGGGCGATCCGACCTCGCCAGTAACAATAGAAACATTCGCCAACTACGAATGCCCTCACTGCGCAAGGTTCGAGCCGGTGATGAAGCGTGTCATGAACGATTACCCTGACGTGCACATCATCTTTCGCGACTTCCTTTTCAGCCACAGCCGCTATTCGTCGATGGCCATAGCATACGCAGGCTCCATCGCGTACTTCGAGGGAAGGGAGATGTACTTCAAAGTAAGGTTCGAACTCTTTGAGAACCAAAAGCGGCTTCTGGGATTCCTTCAATCGCGCCTTGATTACATGAAGGATGACAAAACGATGCAGGAAGCCGTGAACAGCAAGCTGGCGGCGGATATGAAAAGGGCGAAATCCCTCGGCGTATCCTCGACTCCTATTACCTTAATCTTCAAAAACGGCAAGGTCGTAAAGAAGATCACCGGCTACGTTCCTTATGAACGGATGAAAGAGGCGCTCGATAAAGTACTGGGCAGGTGAGCCCCGCCGTGCGAACCGATGCCCAACTCAATGAAAAACAGGCCGAGGCCGTTGCGCACAAAAACGGCCCGGCCCTTGTGCTGGCGGGCGCGGGATCGGGCAAGACGCGGGTAATAACCAGCCGCGCGGTAAAACTGATTTCCGATGGCGCGGCGCCGTGGTCGATATTTTGCGTGACGTTTACGAACAAGGCGGCGCAGGAGATGCAGCAGCGCATAGCCCAGTCGCTGGGGATCGACGTACGGGATTTTTGGATATCCACCTTCCATTCGGCCTGCCTGCGCATACTTAAAAACGATTACCCGAAAGCCGGTTTCCCAACCATGCCGGTTGTATTCGACGCTGTCGACCAGAAATCGCTTATAAAGACGATCATAAAGGAGATGGGTTACACCGACGCGGAGGTGCCGCACCGGAAGGCGCTTTCGCTCATCAGCCGTTTCAAGAACGACATGAAGACGCCCCAAGAGATGGCCGCCACTGGGAAAATGCGCGACGCCAAAACGATGGCGGAAATTTTCCACCAGTACCAGACGCGCCTGATGGAAAACAACGCCGTCGATTTCGACGACCTCCTCTTGAAGGTCATACGCCTTTTCGAACACCGCGCCGACGTGCTGGAAAGGTACAGGGAACAATTCAAGTACGTAATGGTGGACGAGTTTCAGGATACGAACACCGCGCAATACCGCTTGGTGAAACTCATCGGCGGAGCGCATAAAAATATCTTCGTGGTCGGCGACGACGACCAGTCCATCTACCGCTGGCGCGGCGCGAAGGTGGGCAACATACTCGGCTTTGAAAAAGATTTCCCCGATTGCAAAGTGATAAAGCTGGAAGAAAACTACCGTTCCGACGGCAACATCCTGAAGGCGGCGGGTGCGGTGGTTAAAAACGTTTACGGGCGGAAAGAAAAAACGCTGTGGACGAGGAAAGAGGGCGGCGAAGATATCACCCTTTACGTTGCAAGCAACGAGCAGGACGAAGCCGACTTCATGGCCGACATCATCAGGAAGGAAGCGAATAACGGCGGCGCGGGCGGCGCCAAAAAGAAGTACGGCGACTATGCGGTCTTTTACAGGACCAACGCGCAGTCGCGCGTTATCGAGGAACGCTTTAACCTCGTCGGCATACCGTACCGCATCTACGGCGGCCTGAAGTTCTACGCGCGCAAAGAGGTAAAAGACATCATGGCGTATTTCAAACTGGCGGTGAATCCTTCCGACGAGATAGGCTTCCAGCGCGCGGTTTCCAATCCGCCGCGCGGCATCGGCGCGACAACAATAAAAAAGCTGGTGGTATATTCGAGGAAGAAAAAAATCCCCATCCTGGACGCATGCGCCGATCCGGAAAACGGGATTGCCAAAGCGACGCAGAAAAAACTTATCGGTTTTCACGCGATGGTTACGGAGATAAAAAAACTCTCGCCCGAAGTCGCGGCGGCGGAGCTTATTGAAAGGACGCTGGAAGATAGCGGTATGGTCAGCCACCTCCTTTCGAAAAGTACCGCGTTGGACAACGCGCGGGTCGAAAACCTGCGCGAGCTGGCGGACGCCCCCTATTCGGGCGAGCTGATAGCGGAATTCATGGATCGCACTTCATTGGTGAGCGAAGGAGACATGGTGGAAGAGACGCCGGAATCGGTATCGCTGATGACGTTGCATGTATCGAAGGGGCTGGAGTTTCCGGTGGTCTTTATGACGGGGATGGAGGAAGAGCTTTTTCCGCATATCAACTCGATGGAGACGGTAGAGGAACTCGACGAAGAGCGCCGCCTTTGTTATGTGGGCATGACGCGCGCGATGCGAAAGCTATACATGACCCGCGCGGTAAGAAGAAGGCTTTTCGGCATGACGAACGTCAACCAGGCGTCCGATTTCCTGCGCGACATCCCGGAGGAGATAGTTGAAACGAAGGTTGGCCGGTACGCGGGGTTTGGTGCGGGAGCGCATCTGACTCACGACGAAATGCCGGAGATACCGGAAGAGGCGTTCGGCCATGCGGAATTCAGCGTCGGCAGGGTGGTGCGGCATCCCACTTATGGCAGGGGGATCATAAAGAAGTGCGAGGGCACGGGCGATACTATGAAGGTTACGGTGCTCTTCCGCGACGCCGGAACGAAAAAGATTCAAAGGAAGTTTTTAAAACCGGCGGCGTAAAGCTTTCCGCTTGTCCTGCCCTGTCACCCAGAGCTCGTCGAAGGGCGACAGGGGAGGCACGAAGGGAAACGCGACAAAAAATCCTCCCCTTTTCACCACCTGAAGGTGGCAAGAGGGTCGGTGGCGCACAGCGCCGGAGGGGTTGGTAACGCGGACAATCTTGTCTGCGATTTCCGCGTAAGCGGAAACATCTTCCACAGGCATGATTGCCTGTGCTACCGGAATAAAGGACGCCGCGCAACGCGGCTGTTGCAAATGTCTTATCTTTACTGATTAAATGACTATCCATGACACGGCAAGCGACGGAATCCGAACTATCCCACGCCGTTTACGGCGATTCCGGCCCGTGGGTGGTATTCGTCCACGGCTGGGCGATGAACTCCGGCGTCTTCGCCGAGCAGGCCGAAATGATGAAAGGGCGTTACCGCGTCCTTTTGGTCGATCTTCCCGGCCACGGAAGTTCCGCCCCCGGTTCCGGCAAGATTACCGTCGATGCCTGCGCCGAAAAGGTTGCTAACCTTATAAAAAAACTTGGCATTGCCGAACCCCACCTCGTAGGCTGGTCTTTGGGCGCACAGGTTATATGCAAGGCCTCGCTGATTTTGCCGAAAGGCGTTAAGTCTCTCGCGCTGGTATGCGGCTCGCCCCGCTTCGTGGCCGCGAGTGAGGACGACCCCACCGGCGTGCCGCCCCTAAAGGCCCGTGTGTTCCGCGAGGCCGTCAAAAACGATTTTCCCGGTGGGATAAAATTTTTCATTGAGTCATTTTTCGACAGAGAGAAATTAGACAACGAAGAATTCGATGGCGGGGAAATAGGACCGGAAAGGACGAAGATAATCGAAAAGTTCCTTTACAAGAACTTCCCGCCGGACAAGGAATCGGCGCTTGCCCTTTTGGACGATTTCCATGCAAGCGACATACGCCCCATATTGCCCGGCATAGGCGTTCCGTGTTTGATATGCCACGGCGGGCGTGATAGAATCACCCCTGTTGAAGGCTCTGATTTATGGGAAGGTCTTTCTTTAGTAATACGGAAAATGGTATTCGACGGATGTGGGCACGCCCCTTTTTTAACAAGGCCTCGCGAATTCAATGAAACCTTAAGTGCGTTCCTTTCGGGATTAATAAAATGAGTTCACTGCAAAAGGTAAGGCGCTCCTTTTCACGCAGCGCGAAGAGTTATGACGAACACGGGTCGCTTCAAAAAGAAGTTTCGGAATACCTGATAAAGGTATTCGTTTCGCCCAGAATATCCTCGCCCGTAAAAATACTCGACGTCGGTTGCGGTACGGGCTTCACTTCGCTTGAAGCCAAAAAAAGATGGCCCGGCGCCTCGCTGACAAGCATAGATATAGCCGCGCCAATGGTAACGGAATCGAGAAAGGCGGGCATAACCAATTCCGCCGTATCGGACGCCTCCACACTGCCTTTTAAGGACGGGGAATTCGACTTGATAATATCGTCCCTTGCCTTCCAGTGGGCAAGCCGCGACGAAAACCTTTTTGACGAACTGGCAAGGGTTCTAAAGAAAGACGGAAACCTGGTATTCAGCGCCATGGGCCCCGGCACCCTTGCCGAACTTCAAAATGCCTACGACAAAGCCAGCCGTGAATGTACGGGGAAACCGGCCGTTTTCAGGCCGATACTCGGCGAAAAAAACCTTGTGGATAAAATGCGCAAGGCCGGTTTTAAAGACCGCTTTTGCATGTTCCAGACGTTAAGCCGCACGTACACTTCCGTGGAAGCTCTTTTCAAAACCCTTAAAGGCACCGGGGCCACATTGCCGGGAAGGCCGGAAAACCCTCCCCGCCGCGACGTCCTTAATAAAACCGTGGCGATATACGCGGGTTCGGGCGGCCCGGTGGAGGCGACGTACGAGTTGATTTACATCTCAGGAACCGCTGCTTGAGGCATAAAGGTCTTTTCGTAACAGGCGTAGGCACCGGCATAGGCAAAACGGCCGCCGCGGGGGCAATAGCCCACCTGCTCAGAAAAAACGGCTACGATGTAGGCGTAATGAAACCCGTTCAGACGGGAACCGGGCCTAAAGCCAAAAACACCGACATCGCATTCCTTAAGCAGATGGCGGGTTCCAACGATCCGGTTCAGCTTTGCGTTCCATATATCTTTAAAGCGCCCCTTTCGCCCTACCACGCGGCGGCAATGGAAAAACGCTCCGTGCGCGTTGCCGCCATAGCCGACGCCTTCAACGCGCTTTTAAGGAAAAACGACCTCGTTATCATGGAAGGCGCAGGCGGGTTAATCGTTCCCCTTACTAAAGAGACGTTCTGGCCCGACCTCATACGCGCGCTCAACGTGCCGGTTCTCATCGTTACCCACCCCGAGCTGGGGATGATACATCAGACTATAAGCACGGTAATGGCGGCCGAGATGTATGGCCTCGAAATGGCCGGAATCATGATCGTTGAAAAGACAAAGAAAAAGCATCCGCCCCTCGATATTAAATGGCTGGAAAAACGCACCGGTCTGCCGGTGCTGGGCGTCTTGCCGTACACGACATCGCTTAAAAGGGGGAAGACGAATTACGGGCGTTTCCGCTCCCACGTGGAGAAAAATATCAAACCCAAAGCGATAATCGATTTTCTTGAACGCGCCAAGTGCTCAAGGGAGCACAGGCTGCTGGAGGAATTGGACAAGAAGAACGTGTGGCGTCCCTTTACACAGATGCGGGAATGGCAAGGGGAAAACGAGGTAATCATAGATTCCGGTTTCGGGACGGGCCTTACGGACCTCTACGGAAAAACCTACTACGACGGCCAATCTTCGTACTGGGTGAATATACACGGCCACGGCAACGCCCGGCTTACAAGGACGCTGACGCGCCAGGCCGCCCGGTTGGAGCACGCGACATTTTTGGGCCTTGGCAACAAACCGGCCATCGAGCTTGCGCAAAGGCTGTTGGAACTGGCTCCCGACGAGCTTGCAAAGGTCTTCTATTCCGACAACGGCTCAACCGCCGTGGAAGTGGGGATGAAGATGGCCTACCAGTACTTCAGGCAGCTCGATCCGCCGCAGGCGAAAAGGACGAGATTCGTCGCACTTGAGCAGGCGTATCACGGCGATACGCTGGGCGCCGTAGCAGTGGGCGGCATTGAGACGTACCGCGACAAGTTTGATGGAATCCTGCCGGAAGTTTTGTTCGCGCCTTCGCCCTATTGTTACCGTTGCACGTTGGATAAGGCGTTTCCGGAATGTTCGCTTGCCTGCGCGCGGAAAATGGAAGAAATGATAGAAAAAGACCATTCGGAAATAGCCGCGTTCATCATTGAACCGATGGTGCAGTGCCCCGGCGGGATCATCACCGCCCCGCACGGATACCTGAAAAGGGTAAGGGAGGTCTGCAACCGTTACGGGATACTGATGATAGCCGACGAGGTTGCTGTAGGCTTCGGCCGCACGGGGCGCATGTTCGCGTGCGAACACGAAGATGTGTGCCCAGACATAATGGCGCTTTCAAAAAGCATGGCGGCGGGCGTCCTCCCGCTGGCGGCGACCCTTGTTACGCAAAAGGTTTACGACGCCTTCCTCGGGGCGTATGACGAGCGCAAAACCTTTTTCCACGGCCACACGTTCACCGGGCATCCGCCGGCCTGCGCCGTTGCCCTGGAAAACCTCGACCTTTTCAAAAAGAAAAAGATCATACGCTCGCTGGAGGAAAAATCCCAGTTTTTAAGGGATAACCTTATACGCTTCGACAACCTTCCATGCGTGGGCGACATAAGGCAGCTCGGAATGATCGTCGGCATAGAGCTGGTTAAAGACCGTGAAACTAGGGAACCGTTCAAACCTTCGTTGCGCATCGGGCATCAGGTGATACTAGAAGCGCGCAAAAGGGGACTGCTTATCCGGCCGCTGGGAGATATAATCGTCTTCTTCCCGATACTGGCCGCAAGGGCAAAGGAAATAAAAAATATGACCGACATAATTTACGATTCGATTTCGGCGGTTACCGGAAGCTTCGAGGAAAGTATCAAGATAGAATGAAAAACAGAAGAACTGGCGGGGAAAATACCCTTTTCCATGTTATAAATTAAGGAAACTTATTGGAAGGTGGATATTCTGGAAAACAAGTTTCAGGATGAATGCGCCGTTTTCGGCATCTACGGATACCCCGAAGCCGGCAACGTAACGTATCTGGGCCTTTACGCGTTGCAGCATCGCGGGCAGGAGAGCTCGGGGATAGTAACCTCGGACGGCGACGCTCATTACGTAGAGGTCGATATGGGGCTGGTGGCCGACGTCTTCACCCGTGACCGTATAGCAAAACTTCACGGCGACATGGCTATCGGCCATAACCGCTATTCCACCGCCGGCGAATCCGAACTCAAAAACGCCCAGCCGCTGGCCCTTCAGTTTTCGATGGGCTCGATGGCCATCGCCCACAACGGCAACCTTGTAAACGCGGCCGCGGTAAGAACCAAACTCGAAGAGATCGGTTCCATCTTCCGCTCGACCATGGATACCGAAGTTATCACCCACCTGATCGCAAAATCGGAAGAAAGTTCTTTTGAAGCCCGCGTCGTGGACGCCCTTTTGCAGGTGGAGGGCGCTTACTCCATTTTGGTGATGACCGAAAAGCAGCTTGTTGCCGTTCGGGATCCGCATGGCTTCAGGCCACTTGCAATGGGCACTCTGAAGGGCGCCACCGTCTTTGCCTCCGAAACGTGCGCGTTCGATCTTATAGGCGCCGAGTACGTAAGGGACGTCAAGCCGGGCGAGATGGTTGTGGTATCTCCCGGGAAAGTGGAAACTTTTTTCCCGTTTCCGAAAAAGAAGGTCTCCCAGTGCATATTCGAGTTCATCTACCTTTCCAGGCCGGACAGTATAATTTTCGGCGGAAGTGTGCACGAAATAAGGAAACGTTTCGGCAGGGAACTGGCCACGGAAGCCCCGGTAGAGGCCGACCTTGTAATACCAGTGCCCGATTCGGGTGTGCCGGCGGCGCTGGGATACGCCGAGGAATCCGGCCTGCCGTTCGACATGGGGTTGATACGAAGCCACTACGTCGGCCGCACATTTATAGAACCGTCGCAAAGCATCCGGCATTTCGGAGTAAAGATAAAGCTCAATCCGATTAGAAGGCTCATTGAAGGAAAGCGCGTAATTGTGGTTGACGATTCGATAGTAAGGGGAACGACCTGCAAGAAGATAGTCCAGATGCTGCGTTACGTCGGGGCAAAGGAAGTGCATGTGCGCGTAAGTTCTCCGCCGACGTCAAACCCTTGCTATTATGGGATAGACACCCCCACGAAGGCGGAGCTGATAGCATCCAGCAGTTCGGTTGAAGAAATCGGCAAATACCTCGGATGCGATTCGCTTGCCTATCTTCGCCAGGAGAAAATGCTATCCCTTTTTGACGGGGGGGCGAAAAACTTCTGCACCGCGTGTTTCGACGCCAACTACCCGATAAAGCTGCCCGGAATGGACATTCAGCAGGCCGAGCTTTTCGACAGCCTGCTCAAAACCAGCTGATTGCCGCCGATATCCGCGGCTTAGCCCTTTTCAAAAAAGCCGGCAAATTATCTTCATTATGCCACGGTAATTATGATATTATCTGGAGGTTCTTTATTTACAGGAGGATAGAGGAAAACAAGTGACAAACAGCAGTATCCGAAGAATTTACAACGCGTATTCAAGCGTCTATGATTTCCTTTTCAGGCATATTTTCTATCCAAGGCAGCGTTACGCAATCGGATCAATGGACATCCGCCCGAACGAAAAAGTGCTTGACGTAGGTGTCGGAACGGGAATGGCCCTCCCGTGCTACCCGCAAAACTGCGAAGTAACGGCGATTGATCTTTCCGAGTCAATGCTTAAAAAGGCGCGAAAGAAAGTCAGAAAACACAATCTTGGGAATGTATCCCTGCATGAGATGGACGCGTGCAATCTGGAATTCGACGACGACACCTTTGATCACGTTGTCGCCACTTTTGTGATTAGCGTCGTGCCCGATCCGTTGCGGGTTCTTTCGGAAATGAAAAGGGTATGCAAGGGGGGAAGGCCGATAATCCTTTTGAACCATTTCATGAGCGACCATAGAGTCCTTGCCAAAGCGGAAGAGATTATAGATCCCATCTGCAAAAGGCTGGGGTGGCGCACCACGGTGCCTATGGAGGAGCTTATGGAAAAGGCGCAGTTGCAGGTTGAATCCTGCATCCGCATGAAGAAGTATGATCCGTGGTCAATCGTATTTACATCAAATACCAAATAACGCTTCTTAGCGCCTTCTTTTTTCTCACAATCGCCGTTTTTCCGCTTCAGGCCGCACACGCGGGCGAGTTCCCCTTCAGTCCGGGCGAAAAGCTGGTATACGAAGGTACGTGGTTGGGAATATCGGCCGGGCGCGTAGAGGCGAACGTGGACGAAGTATATATCGACGGCATTAAACTTATTCGCTTCTCGCTGCACGCCTACACCACGGGTGTTATGAATACGTTCTGGACAGCCGACGACCATTTCGACTCTTACTGGAATCCGCAAAAACGCCTGCCCAGAAGGCTGGAAGTTATAATAAGGGAATCGAACACGAAAAAGGATAAAACCATAGACTTTTTCCACGGTACGAAAACCGCCATCGTAAAAATAAACGAACGGGACCCCGTGGAAAAGGAACTCAATCCCGCCGCGCAGGATTTCTTTTCGTCCGGTTACTTCATCCGGATGCAAAACCTTATAGTCAGGCAGAACATTACCTTCCCGATTTTCGAAGACAACAAGAACTACGACGCCAGAATAGAGGTAATAAAGAAGGAACGTATCTCCATCTTGGGCGGCGAAGTCGATACCATTATGATAAAACCGATCCTAAAGCTCGAAGGGGCGATGCAAAAGCGCGGCCAGCTTTGGGTGTGGCTTACGGACGATGAACAGAGAGTGCCGGCAAAACTGAGGTTGAAGATGTTTTTCGGATCGATATACCTTAAATTGATTGAAGCAAAAGGGGTGAATTTGAAAATCATACTGCCCAAGGCGAAAAAGAAAAAATGATACGATTGGCGCTCGCGCAGGTTAACACTACCGTTGGAGACCTGCGCGGCAACGTGGAAAAAATAACCGCCGCCCTGGAAAAATCGCGCAGGGAAGAAGCGGACGTTGTACTTTTTCCCGAACTTTGCCTGACCGGCTATCCCCCCGAAGACCTGCTTTTTAATAAATCCTTCATCAGGAAAACGATCGCGTCCCTGAAAAAAATCCTGCCGCATACCAAATCGATATGCGCGGTCATTGGCCTTCCGATAGAAGACGGCGGGAAGCTCTATAACGCCGCGGCAGTAATCTCAAAGGGCGAAATCGAATACATGGCGAAAAAGTCGGAACTGCCCAATTACGGCGTCTTTGACGAGAAACGCTATTTCGTTCCCGGCGAACAAAACAGCCTCGTTAAAATCGCCGGCGTAAACGTTGCCATAACAATATGCGAGGACATCTGGGTACCGGACGGACGGACGGCCGCACTTTGCGGAAAACCTGAAACAGGCCTCATATTTAACCTTTCATCATCACCTTTTCATATAGGCAAGATGGACGAAAGGCGCGGCATTGCGCGGACATGGGCAAAAAAGTTTAAAACCCATCTTGCCTACTGCAACCTCGTTGGAGGGCAGGACGAGCTTGTTTTCGACGGGGGATCGTTTGTATGCGACCCGAAAGGGGAAATCATCTCCTCATCGGCGGAGTTTGGCGAAAGCCTGCATATTGTCGATCTGCCGCTCGGAGGCGGAAACAAAAAAGGCGAGGCAAAAAAAGCTTCGGTTACCCCGCTTTTCGAATACCCCGAAAACGTATTCGAGGCGCTTAAGACAGGTGTGCGGGATTACGTCGAAAAAAACGGTTTCACAAAAGCGCTGATCGCCCTTAGCGGCGGAATCGATTCGGCGCTTACCGCCACTGTTGCCGTGGCCGCGCTGGGCGCCGACCGCGTAAGAGGCGTATCAATGCCGTCGCGGTATTCCTCGCAAGGAAGCATTTCGGACGCAAAAGAGCTTGCAGGCGCCTTGGGTATAAAGATGGATGTCATTCCCATTACGCCGCTTATGGACGGGTTCGACGCGGCGCTGGAAAATACTTTTGCCGAAACGGAGCCGGGAATCACGGAAGAAAATTTGCAGGCGCGCATACGCGGCGCGCTGATTATGGCCATGAGCAACAAGTTCGGATACCTGGTACTTTCAACCGGAAATAAGAGCGAACTCTCCGTAGGATACTGTACGCTTTACGGCGACATGGCGGGAGGCTTCGCGGCGATAAAAGACCTTCCGAAAACGTTGGTGTACGAACTTTCAAATTGGATAAACGACCAGGAAAACCTGCCGGATATCCCCCGCTCGATAATCGAAAAGGAGCCTTCGGCCGAACTTCGGCCCGATCAGAAAGACAGCGACTCGCTGCCGGAGTATCGGGTTCTCGATCCCATACTTAAATTCTACGTGGAAGACGAAAAAAGTGTTGAAGAGATAATTTCACTTGGATATAGTGAGCGCGACGTTGCTAAGGCGGTAAGGCTTGTCGACTTTAACGAACACAAAAGGAGACAGGCGCCCCTTGGCGTTAGGATAACGCCGAAGGCCTTCGGAAGGGACCGGCGGGTTCCGATAACAAACAGGTTCAGGGAATGGGAGAAGTAGGGATTGACGACCAATTTGGTTCCAAAAAAACTCTTTTTTACCAGGGGAGTAGGCGTTCACAAGGAGGAACTGAGGTCGTACGAGCTTGCGCTAAGGGACGCGGGCGTCGAAAAATGCAACCTTGTGCAGGTTTCCTCCATACTGCCGCCGAAATGCAAGATCATCAGCCGCAAGGAAGGTTTGAAATATCTTCAGGCGGGACAGATAACCTTTGTCGTTCAGGCGCGGTGCTCCAGCAACGAGCCGCACAGGCTGATAGCCTCAAGCGTGGGCGTTGCCATACCGGCCGATAAGGGAATGTACGGATACCTGAGCGAACATCATGCTTACGGCGAGTCGGATACCGTGGCGGGCGATTACGCCGAAGACCTGGCCGCGGCCATGCTTGCTTCCACTCTTGGTATAGATTTCGACGAAGACCAGAGCTGGGACGAAAGAAAGCAGGTGTTCAGGATAAGCAACAAGATAGTGCGAACCCGCAACGTAACACAGACGGCGATAGTCAAGGGACACTCGTGGCATACGGTTGTTGCGCTGGCCGTCTTTATTTTGTAACCATCGGCGTTATAAGGGGCGGGGATTCTGAGAGGATTTAAGCTGCTCTCGACGGTTTTCATTCTGGTTTTGTACGTCCATTCCGCCGCGCAGGAACTGGAAGCGCCCATGGACATTAACGCGGATTCCATTCAGCAAGAACTTAAGACGGGTACGATACACGCCAAGGGAAACGTTTCCATAATCTATGGGGACATGGAGCTGAATGGAGACAACGCCGAAATAAACACTAAAACAAGGTCCGGTTCCGTGGAAGGCAATGTGAAATTCAAAATGCCTGCCGCCGACGTCATCGCGGACCGCATGGAATTCAACGCAGATTCAAATACGGCAACCTTCGATAACGCAAGCGGGGTCTTTAACGGACAGCTCCGTTTCACCGCAAAAAGGATCGAAAGGAAAAGCGGGAAATTCTTTTTATTCAGCGAAGGGACGCTTACAAGCTGCTTGGAAGACGACCCGGACTGGCTTTTAGAAAGCGACGAAATAAAATTGAGAATGGAACGGTTCGCAATCCTTAAAAACGTGAAGTTCCGTTTTTACGGCGTGCCGGTATTCTACTCGCCGTATTTCGCCGTCCCTGCGGTTACGAAAAGAACCACCGGGCTTTTGATACCTTCTGCGGGTTTTTCCTCAACCGACGGCGCCTTTTTGAAGAACGCCTTTTTCTGGGCGCGTTCGGAACAGGACGACGCAACTTTTTATCTGGACGTTTACGGCAAAAGGGGCTTGCGCGAAGGGCTGGAATACCGGTATGCGTTCGCCCAAAGGACCTATGGGCGGCTTAACCTCGATTACATTGCCGACCAAAGACTAGACGAAAATATCTGGAGCGTAAAATACGATCATCGCCAGATGTTCGATAACGGAATAGACACAAGGGCGCGTCTGGATTATGAGAGCGAAACCAGCTTCACTAAAGAGTTCGGAAGCGGAAGCTATTTTCAAACAAGGCGGTACTCCTATTCATTTGTACACGCCGAAAAAAACCTTGAAGACATAGCCATGTCGGTCATCGGCAGGGACAACAGGAACATGGAATCGCAAAGGGAAGAGACTTTTGTGAAAAAGCCGGAACTGGCGTTTAACATTATGCCTCGCCAAAGGCTGGGGATGCCGATCCTGGCGGACGCTCGGATAGTAGCAACATGGTTCGGCAGCGACGTATCCGATAGCAGCGATGACTCCGAACCCGGCGCGGAGAGGAAGTCAAACGTCGAACGCATTTATGCCGCCCCAACGCTTTCTTTCCCTATTGCCTTTGGGGGGATGAATTTCACGCCGTGGATAACCGGCCGGGTGGCCTCTTACACGATGAGCGGCACCACGGATTACAGTTTCACGGCGAAATACTACACGGGAGGCCTCTCGTTTGAGGGGCCGCGTTTTTACAAAATCTTCGATGGCGCGGGCGACGACTTCAAACACACCGTAACGCCCAAGATCGATTTTACCTACCTTCCGGGATACGAGGTTGACGGGGAAAACCGCAGAAAAGTGGACAAGCTTGACTTGCTGGACGAGTCGGAACCGGAAAGCTTGATAAAGCTTATTATACTTAACCGGGTTTTCGGCAGGAATAGGGGAGGGGAGATAGCCAGGCTGAGTGTGGAGCAGGGTTACGATTTCAACGAGGCCGCAAGGGACGCAGACCTAAAGAGGCCGCTTACGGGATTGGTTGTCGATTTCGACAGCAGGCCGCTGGACTGGCTTCTGTTAAACGCCGACGTAAATTACAACCACTACGACAGCGAAGCCGACGAATACAACACTGAAATAGGGCTTAACTTTAACGACGATTTTTACCTGTCGTACGACAGGCGCTACAAGCGAAACGACAGCACGTATTCAACCGGACTTGTCGGATTTCGACTAAGCGCAACGCTTGGCGTGGAAGCGTCCGTTGCCTACGACGAACTTGCGCGCGAAATGGCCGACTCCGTCTTTATCCTAAATTATCTGGCCGGCTGCTGGGGCGTTTCGTTTTCGATGGGCGACCACCTTCGCACGGAAGAGCTGGCATCCGGTGTGGTCAGAAGGGAAAGGGAGACGAGGTTTTACATAAACTTTACCTTTAAAGGCATGGGCGGCCTCGGCGAAAAACCCGCCCACGTGGTCGGAAGGAAGATATAAGAAAAATCTATCCGGCCTCGTAAAAAATGACGGGCAGAACCCTGAAACGCCTTTCGAGCTTTTCCCTGATCTCCGCAAAGGCTCCCGGGTAGCAGCTGATAACAACCGTATCGGCCTTTAAACCGTTTTTCGGAAGGCGGTCGACGGCATGGATTTTTTTATTAAGGAAGTTCCCTTCCTCTCTGTCTATAAAAAACGGAACTCTAAACCCGTTTTTTATAATAAAGCGCGCAAGCTGCATGGCGTTTCTGCCGGTGCCGGCAATAGCGATATTGCGCCCCGCTCTTTTTAAACTTTCAAGAAACTCTTCAGGCGACGGCTGTGCCTCCTTCCAGTTTTTGTCGTACGTGATTATTTGCGGCGCGAAGATTTTTGGAACTTTGGAAACCTTCCTTACCTTGTCCAGCCGCTTGGAAATAATGTCCATCACCCGCTCTTCCGTAAATTCG
>JAZFVB010000204.1:0-7492 GCA_036447515.1 Nitrospinota bacterium | reverse complement strand
GGCGGGCGCTATGCGCCACCTCCCCTTGGAAAGGGGAGGATAATCGCCGTCCTCTTTACCGCTTCTGCTGTAATTGGATATTCCTCTACGTATGACGTTCAATTGGTATAATATCGGGATCCGCGATGCCAAAGCGGCAGGGTATCGGGATTTGACCTCCAATAATTAAAGATTTATCCTGTTAAGTGACGGGGCGCGAAACCCGATAAATATATAGAGCTTTTATTATGAAAATAGACGGAATATCACCAACGGGAAAAGGCGGGGACGCCTCCGCCAAGAAAACTGAAAAGGCCGCAGGCAAACCGTTTGACTCCTACCTCAAGGAATCGATGGGCGCCGGTAAGGCCGCATCCGCCGGCGCGCCCGGAATGCCGCATCCCGTTGCCCCCGTACCGGGCATTGAACAGACGTCCGGCGCAATCAAAACGCAAGCCGCAAGGCTGATGGAAAACGCGCTCGACGACCTGGAATTTTACAGGAACACCCTTTCCAACGCAGAAGTGCCGGTGGCAAGGCTGTTGCCGATGACCGAGGAATTGATGCGGAAGAAAGATTCGCTCGTCTCCATCCTCGGACACGTTGACGATCCCGAACTCCATAACCTTATCTCGCAGACCGCCGCCCTGATAATCAACGAAAACTCCCGTTACCATTCGACTTGAAATAGAATTTCCAAACTGCGATAATCTAGAAAAGTAGCGATAGGTTCCATTTATCTAGGAGGTCGACATGGCTGATAATTTCTGCGTATACAAAGTAAACCAGACAGGCGAGTTGGACGCCGACGTTCTAAGCAAGTTCCCCGGGGGCGTCCGAAACGGCTACACGGTGCTGGAGTGCGGGTACAAAACATTCAAAGAGGCCCGGAAAAGAATGGACGAAATTAAAAAAGAGGAAAAAAGCAAAAAATAGCTTTACGCGGGCGCTCCGGTAATGACTTGCCCCGGCTCTTTTCAAAAAGCAGACGGTCTATGTCAAAAACGCCCTAAATGGGGCGTTTAACGGCCTTCCTCATAACAGTTGGACAATAAAGATAGATTTTAGAAATTCCATTTTTGCCGTCAGCGTACCTGTATTTTCCCCCGATTCCACACAAAAAAGGTTTGCCTCAATCAGATGTTGACTCACGGCATGTATTTTGTACAATAATGGTTTTTTCACAAGTTTTAAGGGGGAAAGGTGTTCAAAATATGCGAAAGATTATAAGGAGGTCGCACCGTGGCTAAGTTATTAGAAGGAAACGCAATGGCGCTTTTCAATAAGTGGGGAATGCGTACGCCACGCTTTGTGGTGATTTCAAGCGCCGAACAGCTCGATACGCTCGCCGAGTCCAATGAGTGGCTTAAAGATTGTAAAGATAAAGACAACCTTGTAGTCAAAGCCCACGAGGCGCTGGGGAGCAGAATGAAACTGGGGCTCGTAAAGGTCGGCGTAAACCTGGAAGGCGCTAAAAAGGCCGCACGGGAAATAATCGGACGCGAGGTGGAAGGCCTCAGCATTTCGCAGGCAATAGTGGCGGAAATGATAACGCATGATGACGAGTATTTCCTTTGCGTAAAGTCCGTTCGCGAAGGCGCCGAAATCCTTATGGCGAAGATGGGCGGCATCGAAGTGGAATCGAACTGGGACAAGGTTCAGCGCACGTCCGTCGAGGTGGGTGAAAAGCCCTCGACGAAACAGCTCGTCGATTGCGCGAAAAAGGCCGGTTTTAAAGGCGAACTCGCCGAAAAGGTGGCCGATTACTCGACGCACCTCTTCGACTGCTACGACAATGAAGACGGCATTTACATTGAAATCAACCCGCTTATTCTCAATAAGGCCGCAAATGAATTGGTGGCGCTGGACGCGGTAACGATGCTCGACGGCGACGCCAAGTTCCGTCATTCCGACTGGAGCTTCCATTTCGCTTCGGAATTCGGCAGGGCGTACACCGAGGCCGAAGAACAGATAATGGAAATAGACAGCCGCGTCAAAGGCTCCGTAAAACTCATAGAGATCCCCGGCGGAAAAGTCGCCCTTCTTCCGGCGGGCGGGGGCGCTTCGGTCTTTTACGCGGACGCCGTCGTCAACCTCGGCGGCACGATTGCAAACTACGCCGAGTATTCGGGCGACCCGCCATCGTGGGCTGTTGAGGCCCTTACCGACAAGATATGCTCGCTCCCCGGCATAAAGCACATAATAGTGGGCGGCGCGATTGCAAACTTCACCGACGTTAAAGCCACTTTCGCGGGCATAATCCTCGGCTTCAGGAAAGCAAAAGAGGAAGGAAAGCTGGACGGCGTGAGGATTTGGGTGCGCCGTGGCGGCCCGAACGAGCAGGCGGGACTTGCCGCAATGAGAGAGTTGGAAAACGAGGGGTTCGAAATCGAAGTCTACGACAGGCATACCCCGCTGACCGATATCGTTAACATGGCATTAGGTAAGGAGGTGCGGCAATGAGTATCCTTGCCGATGAAAACACAAGAGTAGTAATTCTGGGCGGCCCCGCGGGCGTTATGGCCGCCAGGCGGATGGGCGAATTCTGCCATTTGACCCAAAGGGACCTTTATGTAGACGCCTTCGTTTTCCCGCCGGACGCGGGAAAGACGGCGGACATAATGGTGGGAACCCGGATGCATTCCGTCCCGATTTACGAATCGCTAAAGGAAGCCACCGATAACCACGACGTAAACACCGTTCTCGTCTATGTGGCCCCTAACCGCGCTACAAAGGCGACGATGGAAGCGTTCGACAACCCGAAAATAAAATTCATATCGATGATCACCGAGGGCGTGCCGGAAAAGGACGCAAAGCTGATGATCAAAAAGGCCAGGGAAACAGGCAAGATAATGAACGGCCCCTCGGCAATCGGCATTATGTCCGCAGGAAAATGCAGGCTGGGCGTCGCGGGCGGATCGTACGACAACCTGATGCTTAGCAAACTCTACAGGCCCGGTTCGTTCGGCGTTCTTACGAAGTCCGGCGGCCTTTCCAACGAAATCATGTGGATCGTCTCCCAGTTCGGCGACGGAATAACCACCACCGTCGGCATAGGCGGCGACACCTACCCCGTGTCGGATTTCGTTACTTATCTTGAGATGTTCGAAAAGGACGAAGAAACAAAAGCCGTGGTGCTGGTGGGCGAAATGGGCGGCGACCTTGAAGAACATGCGGCCGACTGGTATGCGGAAAAGCCCCGGAGAATAAAGCTGATCGGAGTCGTGGCGGGCTTCTGCCAGGAAAAGCTCCCCAAGGGAATGAAGTTCGGCCACGCGGGCGCTAAAGAAGGCTCCAGGGGCGAAGGCAGCGCGCGCGCAAAAGTCGAAGCCCTTAAAAAAGCCGGCGCAATAGTGCCCGAAACTTTCGGCGCGCTCGGTCCCGCCATAAAAGAAGTTTACGAAGGCCTCAAGGCCGTCGATCAGGTAAATAAGGTTAAAGACACCCCCCTTGCAAAGCTTCCGCAACTGCCCAAAAGGGCCGAAGAGGCGGTAATGGCCGGCGACGTCCTTATCGAGCCGATAGTTAAATCGACCATCTGCGACGACCGTGGCGACGAGCCGCTGTACTGCGGATATCCGGCCTCCGAGCTTATCAACGAAGGCTACGACATCTCGCACGTCATAGGACTTTTGTGGAACAAAAAACTCATTACCAAAAAAGAGGCGGAGGTCGTAAGAAGGATAATCATCCTTTCGGCGGACCACGGGCCGTGCGTAAGCGGAGCTTTCGCCACCATAATGGCGGCCTGCGCGTCGATAGGATTGCCGCAGGCAGTGGCCGCGGGACTCATCATGATCGGCCCGCGTTTCGGCGGCGCGGTAACCGACGCGGCAATCTACTTCGACTACGGGCTTCGCAACCACCCCAACGATATATCCGCGTTCCTCGCCCACATGAAGAAAAACGTGGGGCCGGTGCCGGGTATCGGACACAGGGTAAAAAGCCTAAGGAACCCGGACAAGCGCGTAAAAGAACTCATAGCCCATGTGCGCAAGGAGAGTATTTTCACGCCGCACCTCGATTACGCACTGAAGGTCGAAGAGGTCACCACCGCCAAAAAAGACAACCTCATACTCAACGTGGACGGATGCATGGCATGCATCCTTACGGACCTAGGGTTCCCGCCCGAATCGCTTAACGGTTTCTTCACCCTTGCGCGAACCATCGGCCTGATAGGCCACTGGATAGACCAGAAGAGGAACAACGGACGCCTCGTCAGGATGTTCAAGTACCTCATCAATTACGCGGTTGAAGGCAAGAGAAAGGTTCCGGCCCTTAAAGACTGATTTATTGAGGTAAATCCGCCCCATAATGGGGCGTGTTTGCCCCATTACGGCAAATCCATATTGGCTCTACTTGTAAGTTCACATATAACAATAAGTTGTAAATCTCATCTTGGCACACATATGGCACCTGTATTAGGGCAAGGAAAAATAAAAGAGGACATTATGATGAGGACATTATGATAAAAAGTGAATTGCTTAATTTGACCAAGACCGAACTTGTAAAATTTTCCAAAAGGCGTTTCGGCTTGTCGCTTAAAGCCACGCTAGTAAAAACGCGTATGGTTGCAGAAATCGTTAAAGCGGCTAAAAAAGCGACGGCAGATGCCACAAAGAAAACTGGAGCAATGAAAAAGACCCCTGCAAAAAAATCAAAAAAGGCGGCAACCGGCAAAGCGGTTAAAGCCGCTAAAAAGACAAAAAATGCTTTACGTTCACATTCGGCCAAGAAGCCCGTTAAAACCGTCGAAGCGGAAACTCTCCCCCCCCCTACCGCTTACGACGATAACGGGCGGACGGCCGAAGAAAAGGCGCACGAGGCTAAGTTCTTCGTGGCAAAATCGCAGGAAGAAGCCGAATTCGTTCCGGACAACGCACTGCGGGACCGCTACCAAGACAACCGCATAGTCCTTCTCGTGCGCGACCCGTTCTGGATATTCGCATTCTGGGACCTTCAAGACGACGCGCCTTCTCAAACGGCACAGCGGCACGGCATCGCCAAAAATAGCGCCTCCCTTGCACTGCGCGTTTACGACGTTACGGAAGTAGATTTCGACGGAACCAACGCCCACAAGTTTTTCGATATCGGCATAAGTTCCGCGCACGGCAACTGGTACATAAACGTCCCCGAAGACGCCAGAACCTACTGCGTGGAAATAGGCCTTAAGACAGCCGACGGCGGGTTCCATATGATAGCCCGCTCAAACGCGGCGTATCTTCCCCGCGCAGGCGTATCCAGCCGCGTTGACGAGGAATGGGTGGTGATTGACGAAGATTTCTGGAAGATGTACGCCCTTTCCGGAGGCTTCGCCGCGGGACAGTTTGCGTCTTCGCAGGAACTCCAGGCGGCGATGCAGGAGCGATTCAAGCAAGAGCTTGCTTCCGGAGCGGTCGGCTCTTTCGGCGGCTCGGAAATCGCACTCAAAAAACCGAAAAAAGGATTCTGGTTCAAGCTCGACTGCGAGCTGATAGTTTACGGCGCGACGGAACCCGACGCTAAGGTAATGCTTGGCGGCAAGAAGGTTTCGTTGCGCCCCGATGGAACATTCACGGCGCGGTACGCTCTGCCCGACGGCATACGTTCGTTGCCCGCCGTTGCAACTTCGGCCGACATGAAGTTCGAAAAAACAATAACGCCCACCGTTTCAAGGAACACGGCGGCATTTGAAAACGTAATGGAAGAGGAAACAGCCTGATGGACCCCAAAGGATACCTCGCACTCGTCTTTCACGCGCACCTGCCTTATGTGCGCCACCCGGAATACGACGAGTTCCTGGAGGAAGACTGGCTCTTCGAGGCCATTACGGAAACCTACATCCCGCTAATACAGGTCTTCGACGGCCTTGTGCGCGACGGCGTCGATTTCCGCGTAACAATGTCTCTTACGCCCACGCTCATCTCGATGCTTACCGATCCGCTTTTGCAGTCGCGCTACCTGAGGCACCTGAACAAGCTGATAGAGCTTTCGGAAAAGGAGATCGAAAGGACGCGCTTTGAAACGGAGTTCAACGAAATTGCGCAGATGTACAACTGGAAGTTCACTTCCGCGCGCGAACTCTTTGAAAACCGCTATTCGCGCAACCTCATAACCGCGTTCAAGGAACTTCAGGACCGTGGCAACCTGGAGATAATCACCAGCGGCGCAACTCACGGCTTTCTGCCGCTGATGCAGTCCAATAAAAACGCCGTCCGCGCGCAGATACAGATAGCCGCCAACAACTACGAAAAACACCTCGGCAGGAAACCGCGCGGAATATGGCTCCCGGAATGCGGGTATTACGAAGGCCTGGAGGAAATCCTGCGCGAATGCGGCATACGCTATTTCTTCGTCGATACCCACGGAATACTGCACGCCGACCCGCGCCCGAAATACGGCGTATTCGCCCCCGTTTTCACGCCGTCGGGCGTTGCCGCATTCGGAAGGGACATGGAATCCAGCAAGCAGGTCTGGTCGGCCAGGGAAGGGTATCCGGGAGACTTCGTTTACCGGGATTTCTACCGCGACGTCGGTTTCGACCTCGATTTCGATTACGTTCGCAACTACGTGCAACCGACCGGCCTTCGCAAGATGACCGGCGTTAAATATTACCGCATAACGGGAAAAACCGACCACAAGATGCCGTACAACCAACACGCGGCGATGGAAAAGGCCGCGGAGCACGCGGGCAACTTCATGTTCAACCGCGAGAAGCAGGTTGAGCACCTCCACGGCGTGATGGGAGGCAGGCCCCCGATAATCGTCTCCCCGTACGACGCGGAACTTTTCGGTCACTGGTGGTACGAGGGGCCTGAGTGGATAAACTTCCTGTTAAGGAAGTTGCACTACGACCAGAACACAATAAAAACAATAACGCCGTCGGAATACCTGGACAAATTTCCGAGGAACCAGAAGTGCACCCCGTCGATGTCGTCGTGGGGGTACAAAGGATACGCCGAATACTGGCTCGACGGCAGCAACGACTGGCTGTACGCGCACCTCGTCCGGGCGGCGGACAGGATGACCGCCCTTGCGCAAAAGCATCTTTCGTCCGATAACGGCGTAACGCGCACCCTTAACCAGGCCGCGCGCGAACTTGTGCTGGCGCAAAGCTCTGACTGGGCGTTCATAATTAAAACCGGAACGATGGTCGAATACGCGGTAAAACGCACCAAAGACCACCTCTGGCGCTTCAACAAGCTGGCCGACATGATAGACGGCGGCTATGTCGATTACGGCTGGCTCGGAAAGATAGAGGAAAAAGACAATCTCTTCCCGGAGATAGATTTTAGAACATATGCTTAGTCTTTAATCGGGCTAGCGGCGTCAGCCGCTCCGGCCCGTTTACCCACTCCTCCGGTTCGGTAGCCCCCCCTACCGTCCGGAGGAACTGATCTTCCCCCGTTTTTGCGGACACACAGTTAAGCAACTTTTCCTTTCGTTTCAAATTCCCAGGGAGAGCGGTATCCCAAGGTCGAGTGCTTTCTGACACGATTATAAAATACTTCGATATATTCAAAAATAGAAAGTC
>JAZFVB010000203.1:0-6175 GCA_036447515.1 Nitrospinota bacterium | reverse complement strand
AGCCTGTTAAGGCCGGAGTAAGTATCCATAATTGAATACAATTCCGTTAAGGCCACGTCATCCAATCCGGCGTGTTTTACCGCTTCAGTATAAACACCGATACAATAGGTACTCCCGCTCATTATAGATACCGTAAGAGCGACAATATCTTTTGTTTTGTTATCCAACTTTCCTTGTCTTGTCATTATGGCCTGGATTTTTTCCCAAGCAGTGACTAAATACTCCGGATTATTCGCCATTGCCTTATACATATTCGGAATGAAATCAATCCCAAGGGTCTTTTTGATATCTTCATAAACTTCTTTGACTTTTCCAGTAGCTTCACTTTCTTCAACTACGTTTACAGACGCCACCTTTTCTTTGTGTTCTTCCTTTGCCATTTTCCTTGCCTCCTTTTTTAAAATCTTTGGTTAGTTTATTTTTGTTTCGATAGGCGTTTAAAAAACATTCTCTGGTGCCCGAAAAGGTCGCGTATAAACCCTTCGCGTATTACGTTCTCATTGATACCCTCCACCTTAGCCAGGAAAGAACCGCCTTTCAGCAGGTACCATTTCAACAGCAGTTTCATTCTCCAGCCTTGGGCATGCAAGGTCTTCTCCCATTCCGTGTACGTTTTAATATAATCCAGCCTCCCGTCCGAAACGCTGGTAAGTTCAAAGTAAGGTTTGGCCATTTTTTCAATATAATCGAGGTTGCGGGGCAAGGAGAAAGGGGGACAAAACGACTGGGCTAAAGCCAGTATCCGTTCATCCGATTTGTATGGCGCAGATATGGAACAGCGGTTAATATCTTCGGCGGAAGGATCGCGGCCGTCCCACGGGAGATTTTCCCCCCACGTCATCGTCTGTAGGTACAGTTTCCCGCCATCTGCAAGCAGGTCGCGGCATGTACGGAAGAACTCGCCGTATATAGCGTCACGTTTGCCCTCCAGATAATCTTCGATAGAGCAAAAGTGCTCGAAAGCGTCGAGCGATACGACTGAATCGAACATTCCCAGTTCTCCGGGCTTTAGTTCCTTCCAGTCTTTCAAAACCGCATTCAGGCCGTGCCGACGGCACGCTTCAACCTGCTTTGGCGACAGCGTAAGGCCAACGCCCTCGCCGCCGCTATCTCTTACGGCTTTCAATATAGGCCCGATGCCGCATCCTATGTCGAGTATCCGGCAGCCGCGCTTGAAACCGATTCCCTTAAGAATCCATTCATGTTTATCATGTTGCGCCTGATCGAGGGATTTGCCGTAGTCTCCGTTGAAGTAGGCGGCGCTTAAATCGGCATGTTCGCTAAAGATCAAGCGCCACGGTACGTCCAGATCGTCATAAACGGAAGCGATCTTATCCTGATAACCCGACTTAACATCTATTTGCGTTGCCATCGTCAATCTTCTTCTTAAAACTTTTGAGGGAGGTTTTTGATTGTGCTCCCCCGTTCTTACCGTTTTAATGTTGATGGCCTTTCCCGCCGTGCATGAATACGTGCATCAAAGGGCAGGCAAGTATCAGCAAAAAGGGAAGGGCTCCAAGAATGGCGCCGCCCTTTCCGGTTAGGAACAGCAAACCCAAAACGACAACGCCGCCCCCTATTAATACCGATTTCGTGCCTATCTTCCTTCCCCTTATCTCGATCCCGGACCCGCAACAACCGCCATGCTCATCGGTTTTGTCCGTTTCAACATGCTCCATTTTTCCCGTATTCTCCGCAGGCCCGCAGCAGCCCCCATGCGAATCAGTTTTGGCGGTTCCGGTTTCTGTTTTGGCGGGTACGGTTTCCTTTTGTGGATCGATTTTTATTATTTCCGCTCGTTTTTCTTCTTCCATATTTTTCTCCTTCAATATAATTCCAGTTATGCGGCAGAACTGCTGCCGCTCAAACTCCACTCAAATATCCTTACAGGCGTGTCTGATACGCCTTTTATGATTAGTTTTATTGATTGGGGATTCCCCTTCAACATGGGAAAGACCAGCGTTCCCGACCTGTGATGCCCACCGGCAGCGGAGCCTTGCCACTCCGATGGCTCGTACCTGTTCCCATTTCCGTCTTCCAGCAGGGAAATCTTCGTCAAGTCGAAGCCCAAATCGACGCTGTGCGTATTAAAACTTATCTTGAAACTAACCTGATTATAGAAGCTGAAATCGACAGGTGTAACACTTACAGTAACGGCGTTTGCTTCCTTGGTTATTTCCGGAAGGTCGATTTCTATTCCTCTTTCTTCGGCCACGGCAGTTTCCGTATTGCCAAACGCCGCGTAGGCAAATGACGAAGAAACAACTATTAACGATAGGACAATAGCGGCGTTGAACGCCGTCTTCATATTAAAGTTAAAGATAGGCCTGAATTTGCTTCCTTCCTTATACAAATGATGCTTTTGGATGATGTTCAACATCATCGTGATACCTATGAGGTTGGAGAATATCCCGAGTATGATAAAAGGCGTCTGGTACTTGGCCATAAATATCGCGGCGGCAGAAAGGCCGAGCAAAGGCAGGACATCAACTATGTGGTGGGCGCAGCACGCCGCCATCGAAACCGTCGATACGCCGCCCGAAGCCGCGACTTCCGCCGTCGCGCCTTTCATGCTTTTATGCGTACTTGAACGGATATGGGAATACAGGCCTACCTGAGTGCCGAATCCGGCCGACAGTATCAAAACCAGATACCACATCTCGCCAAACTGACTGGTAGCGTGGCCGAAAGATTCGCCAATCGTCTGCCCGGTAAAAAGGTTTGAAAACGTCAGGATGACGAAATATAGGAGTATAAGCCCCAGCATTCCCATGAAACCGATTACATTATGCCTGCCTTTAAACATACCTCACCTCTTATGCCAATATTTTTTTAGATCGTATTCATCCGTTCGGCTTAACGTACTTTTCGATAAGGTGGAATATCTCATCTATCTTCTCGTCGCCCGTGCCGTCTTTCACGGCGGATGCCACGCACGTCTTTATGTGGCCGCGCAGTATTTCGAGGTTGGCTTTCCTTAAAAGCGACTGTGCGGAAAGTACCTGTTTGGAAATATCCACGCAGTACCTCTCCTCCTCGATCATCTTTAAGATGCCGTCCAGCTGGCCCCGCGCCGTTTTAAGGTTCAACAGGGCGTTCTTTTTTACGTCCTCAAGCATGTGCGCCCCTTAGCTTACGGAAGTGACTGTGTAGCCCGCCTCTTTGACGGCTTCCTTCAAAACGTCGTCCGACATATCAGCGTCCGATTCCACAACGGCGCTTTTGCTTGCGAGGTCCACTGCCACCGACGTTACACCGTCCACTCCTTCAAGCGCCTCGGTGGTGTGCCTTACGCACCCGCCGCATGTCATGCCTTCGATTGATAAAGTCTTTTTCATTTTATTTTCCTTTTATTTAAAGTTTTTAAGACGCAGTGCGTTCAAAAGCACCGATATTGAACTGAAACTCATCGCGGCGGCGGCGAACGCGGGCTTTAAAAGCGGCCCGCCGAAAAGCACCAATAAACCGGCCGCAACGGGAATGCCGAGGCTGTTGTAGAAAAAGGCCCAAAAAAGGTTCTGCTTTATGTTGCGCACCGTGGCGCGGCTAAGCCTTAGCGCCATTTCGACCCCTTCAAGGTTGCCTCTCATCAAAACGATATCGCCGGATTCCATGGCCACGTCGGTGCCGGTGCCCATCGCAATGCCCACGTCCGAGCGCGCAAGGGCCGGGGCGTCGTTTATACCGTCGCCGACCATCGCCACCATCTTTCCGGCGTCGTGCAGTTTTTGAACTTCCTTGTCCTTGTCCTGCGGCAATACCCCTGCGATGACCTTCTCGATGCCCGCTTCATCGGCTATCGCCTTTGCAACCGCTTGGGAATCTCCGGTTATCATCACAGTTTCGATTCCCATTCGCTGCAAACCCTCTATCGCGCCCCGGCTGGACGGCTTGATCGTATCGGCAACGCCGATTATCGCCGCCAGCTTGCCGTCTATCGCAAGGAGCAACGGCGTGTGCCCTTTTTGCGAAACCTTTTCAAGAGTATCCGAAGCGACGGCTATATCGACATTTTCGCGTTCAAGGAGATCGGGTTTGCCGACTATTACTTCCATGCCGTCATATCTGCCCGTTACTCCGAAACCGGGCACCGATTTAACTTCGCCCGCAATAGTGAACTTTATCCCGCGCTTTTGGGCGGCCTGCACCACCGACTTTGCAAGGGGATGCTCCGAGCCCGCTTCCACCGCCGCGGCGGTACGCCATAGAATCTCGTCATCGAAACCGTTAAATGCCTCAAAAGACGTAACGGCAGGTTTGCCTTCGGTAATCGTTCCCGTTTTATCGAATATGACCGTATCGACCTTGTGGGCGTTTTCAAGGGCCACGGCGTTTTTAATAAGGATGCCGAATTCCGCCCCGCGCCCCGTTCCGACCATTATCGCGGTAGGAGTGGCAAGCCCCAGCGCGCACGGGCAGGCGATGATTAGAACCGATATGAAAATGGTCAGCGCAAAGTCAAACGGCTGCCCCGCGATAAACCATGCCGACGCGGAAATAAACGCGATAGACACAACCACCGGCACGAATATGCCCGAAACCTGGTCGGCAAGTTTGGCAATAGGCGCCTTGGAGCCTTGCGCGTCTTCCACCAGCTTTATGATGCGCGAAAGGGTGGTCTCCGCCCCTACTTTCTCGGCCCGCATCTCAATAGTATTCTCGCCGTTGACGGTTCCGCCTATTAGCTTATCTTCAACCTTTTTGTTAACCGGCATACTCTCGCCCGTTATCATCGACTCGTCCACAGCCGTCGTTCCCTTTACCAACTCGCCGTCGGTAGGGACCTTCTCGCCCGGTTTTACAAGAAGAATGTCGCCGGTATGGACGTCTTCCAGTGGAATTATCCTGTAAGTGTCGCCATCAATAATGATGGCCGTAGCGGGAGTGAGGTTCATAAGTTTCTGTATTGCGGACGAGGTTCGCTTCTTGGCCCTGTCCTCCATGAACTTGCCGACAAGGACAAGCGTAAGGATAAAACCCGCCGCCTCGAAATAGAGGTTGTGGATGAAAGAGACATCGCCCGCCATTATTTTTTGAATGCCGTATACCGAATATATGAGGGCCGCCGACGTGCCCATTGCAATAAGGGTATCCATGTTGGCGCCGCCGTGAATGACGGCCTTTGTGCCGGATATATAAAACCTGCGTCCCGCGAATGCGATCGGCAATACAAGCAACAGCTGAAGAATCGCCAAACGCGCGGGGAAAGAATCTTCCGATATGAAATCCGGTGTCGTTAAGCCGATAAGGGGGCCCATTGTTACAAGACCGAGCGGTAAAACGAAAACAACTGCCAGGATAAGGTTGAACCGGGGCTGTTGCAAAAGGGGAACCTCGACTTCTATCTTCGCATCGGCGGATGAAAGGGCTGTGTAGCCCGCTTTTTCGACCGCCTTTTTAAGGTCCGAAAGCCTTGCCTGCGATGTGTCGAACGTAACGGTGGCCTTTTCCGTGGCGTAGTTTACAGAAGCCTCGATAACGCCTTTCGTCTTTTTAAGTTCTTTTTCAATCCGGGCGGCGCATGATGCGCATGTCATCCCGCGAATCGGTATCGTTACCTTTCCGTGAGCGTCGTCGACCACTTTATACCCGGCTTTTACCACGGCTTTTTCCACCGATTCATGCAGCGATTTCGTGTTTACTGGCCCGTCGCCTGTTTCCACCACCAGCTTTTCTGTGAGGAAATTCACCGTAGCGTCTTTAACGCCATCCACTTTTTTCACCGATCTTTCGACTGCCTTTGCGCATGAGGCGCACGTCATGCCGGTAATCTGCAATGTAACTCCGCCGCTTTCCATTGTTAATACTCCATTTTCAGTGCTTTTTGCATTGTTAGTTCCTCTATCAGGCACATCATACCCCACCCCATAGGGGGTGTGTCAAGCCGAAAGTTGGCTTGAGTTATATCCCAATATGCCGGGACTCAGAAATAATAGAAAAGCTCCAACTGCACGTAGTCATCGTCGCGGACCATGTACATCGGGCCGTCGGACGCGGCTTCCAGAACCACAAAGGCCTCCATAGAGATTTTCCAGCTCTCCCCAAGGCGGCGGCTCGACTCAAACGTAAAAATGCGCGTCTCTTCGTCGAGGTCCTGCACAACGCCCAAAAGCGCCTCGGTGGACGCCGCGTCGTTGAAAGCTGCGCGCATCCCGGCCATGATGTCGCTTTCAAA
>JAZFVB010000202.1:0-3995 GCA_036447515.1 Nitrospinota bacterium | reverse complement strand
ATAATCAGGCCCACCAAGCCGTCGCCCAGTATAGAACTGCCCGAAAAACATTTTATTCCCCTCAATCTGTTATCGAGGTTTTTTATGACCACCTGCTGCTGGCCCAACAGATCGTCCACCAACAGGCCGCGGCTCTCTTTTCCCGTGCTTACTATTATCACCAAGGCTTCGGATATGTTTTCCCGTGCGTTAGGAATTCCGAATAGCTCGTGCAGGCGGACAAGGGGGATAAGCTCCCCGCGAACGTTTATCACCTCGCCCTTCCCCAGAACCGTGCTAAGCTGGCTTTTTTGCGGCCGCAGCGATTCGGATATGGCTACCGTCGGTATGATGTAGCGTTCTTCGCCAACCCTGACGAGCATTCCGTCCACTATCGCCATTGTAAGGGGCAGCTTCACCACGAAGTTGCTGCCTTTTCCCTTTTCGGTGATTATTTCAATCCTTCCCCCAAGCTGGTGCACGTTCCGGCGAACGACATCCATGCCTACGCCCCTTCCCGAAATATCTGTGGCAACCTCGTGGGTGGAAAAACCGGGAAGGAAGAGGAAATCTTTAATCTCTTCGTCGGTGTACGACCTGCCTTCCTCGGCAAGCCCCTTTTCAACGGCTTTTTTGAGTATTTTTTCCATGTCAATGCCCGCGCCGTCGTCCCTTATTTCCAATACGACGTTGCCCCCTTTCTGGCTGGCGCCGAGAGTGATCGTCCCTTCGGGCTTCTTGCCCGCCGCCCTTCTTTCCTCGGGGCTTTCAAGCCCATGGTCAACCGAGTTTCTAAGGAGATGCACCAGCGGATCGTTGAGTTGTTCGACAATGGTTTTGTCTATTTCCGTTTCCTCGCCGAATGTCGAAAAGTTGACCAGCTTGTTGGTCTTTCGTGAAAGGTCGCGCACAAGGCGGTTCATTTTCTGAAACGTCTGCTTTAGCGGAACCATCCTGAGGTTCATGATATGATCCTGTATTCCGCCTGTTATCTTTGCCATTTCGCCGATGTTTTTTGAAAGTTCGAGGTTCTCCTCTCTTTTAAGGACCTTGTTTTCGGAAACTATGGCCTGCGAAATAACCAGTTCGCCCACCAGCTCTAGAAGGATATTAAGCTTTTTCGTATCCACCTTTATGGACGCGACTTTGCGCTTTTTCCTTTCCTGCTGTTCTTCCAGCGCCTTCCCGATATCTTCCTTGCTGGTGGCGCCCATATCCAACAGTATTTGTCCCAGCGGCTTGTCCTTTTTTTCAACCGCCTCCTGCAATTTATCGGGAGATACCAGCTTTTTTTCGATAAGGATATCGCCGAGCCTTGAGCTTGATTCTTCGTCCCCGTTATCGGCGGCGGCAAGTTTATTATCTATCATCCGAAGCGCCGGATCGATATCCAGCTTTTCCAGGAAGTCGCTGAAATCGGGGAGGTTATCCTTGGCTTTCCGCACCGTGTCGTCAAGGAAAGTAAGCCCTTTTTCCAGCAGATCGCGGACGGCAAGGACTATATCTATATATTCGCCGTCGATTTGCGTTTTCGATTTACGCGCTTGGTCCAGAAGGCCTTCGGCCTCATGGCACAGATGGTTTATCTCTTTTAGCTCCAGGAAGCCCGCCGCGCCTTTAAGGCTGTGAAAAACGCGGAAAAGGGAGTTTATTATGTTCTTGTCGTCCGGATTTTCCTCCAGAGCCATGGTGAACTCTTCGATCTTGTTTATCTGGTCTGTTGATTCATCGATAAAGCTCTCGAAAATTACAACATCGTTTTCGTCGATAATACTTATCTTGGAACGCAGTACTTCGCCCTCTTCTTCCGGCCCGCCCTCTGGCGCAGGCTTTACGGAAGTATCCGGCGCTTCTCCCAAGGCCACGTCGAACTTCTCCTTAAGCGTGCCGAATAGGGTGTTGAGATGTTTTACAACTTCATCGGCCTCGATGGTTCCGTCGAGGGCTTCCCTGACGAGCGTTACCGAGTCGCCGGCGATTTCGATAGCCGTTGACCCGCTGTCCGCAGGCGCGTCGCCCATCATGAACTTGTCGAAAACCTGCGAAATGCCGCCAAAAAGCGCGCTTAGTCCGGGGGGCGATTGGGAAGCAAGTGAGGTTTTGATGTCATCTATAATTTGGCCGAACCCTACGACGGCCTGAAGGTCTGAAAGGGACTCGTCGGCCATTGTCAGTTCAAGCGCCAGTTTGTCCAGTTTCTCAATAATTTCAGCCGACATTAGATTCCCCCCGCATAATGAGTGCAATTCTATTGCAACGCCCTATTATTTTCAAATCTTCAATGTGTATGAGCAGGTTTAAGGAGAATCATATCCTATATATTCATCAAAAAAAATAAGCCGACGCAACAGTTATGAAAAAACAACCAGCCCGCCGCCAGGCTTTATCCCAATACGTTTATCCGCATCTATGCCATGCATGATTTCGTTGATGTTTTCATAACCTTTTCCATCACCGTTGGCATAAACCGCCGCCGCGATAGAATACCGTTCTTTAGAGCGACGCCCGGCCCACCACCTCGCAAAATGCTCCGGCCTGAAAAAACTTTCGGGATTTTCGGGATAGGCAACTACTTCCGCGCCGATACCCCATTCACTGCATTCGCCGGCTCCGGCGGAGTTAGTCACAACCGTAAGCCGGGCGCCCGAAAAATGTTTCATTAAAGTCTGCGCGACCAACTGCGTCTGCCGCATGGGGGCCGTGCGTAAGAGAAGTATCGTGCCGTTTGCGCCTGTCTTTCCAAATTGACGTTCGAGTCTTTTAAGGAGGTTTTTAAGGTACAGGTCGGCGTCCACGGTAAAGTAGTCCCATGCGGATATGCACGCGTGCGACATGCACCCGCTCATTTCCCCGCTTACAAACGACTCGCGCACCTCCCGCATGGCCTGGCCGTTCCATATTTCCTCAAAAGAGTCCCTGTTGAGATTGCCCAGAACGGTAAAGTTTGCGCAGCAAAAGCGTACGTCGCCGTTTTGGGCGATTATGGCGTCCGTCCATGGAAGGGAGCATACCGCCTCCGGGCTCGATGGATCGGGTTTGGGGGGGTTGCCGCAGCTTAGAAGTTTCGCTTGGTCTGCCGGCTCTATTCCGCTTTTGTTGTAAAGATCTTCAAGCTCCCGCCGCACCGGATCAAGCCTTGTTTGGAGAATAGCGTCGTAATCGACCATTTCTTCCGCGAATTTTTCATTAAATTCCGGGCCGATCAGGTTTCTAAAGTTGGCGAGGAAATGTTTATACCCGCCCAACCGGGCAAGCGTTCGCGCCACTGCCGGAAGGCCGTCCAGCGTCGATTGCATTACTATCGAATTTACACTTATGCGGGGCTCCTCATCCGGCCCGAGGCCGGCTTTCCTTTTGCGCTCATGCAGGCGCTTCATGTTTTCAAGCACCTTGTCCAAAACGGGTTGGCTTCGGACCTTTTCATATACCGCCGGATCGACGGAATCGATGGAAAAAACAATTTCATGAAAATGTTCCATCACTATGTCAGTCATCTTCTCGTCAAGCATTACGCCGTTCGTAAAGGCGCTAATGCGAATATCGGGATAGGCGCTTAATATGCGGTTGAATATATCCGAGGCGGTTTTGTTGACCTTTTGGTTCATCCACAGCGGTTCGCCTCCCAGGAGAAGCGCCCAGCCGGCCCTTTGCAAAAAGGCGTCCAGTTTCCCGACATCGATATCTATTTCGATTTCCTTTTGGGAGCTGTGCCAGCACATGTGGCACGCAAGATTGCACCTTCCGGCGGAATTTATCGCAAGGGCGACCGGGCCGGAAGAAACCTCTATATTTCTCTTCCTGAAATCGTCTAAATAGGAATCGGCAGAATTCATCCCGCTTCCCCGATGAATTCGCCGGACATCAGAACCTCACCAGTTCGCCGCCGGGCATCATGCCGATCCTGTACTTTGCCTTGATTGAACGCATTATCTCTTCGACGCCTTCATACCCATTGCGGCCGCCGGAATTGTAAACCGAGGCGGCGAGGGAGTATTCGTCCCCGTTCTGCCCGTTTG
>JAZFVB010000201.1:0-5572 GCA_036447515.1 Nitrospinota bacterium | reverse complement strand
TGTACATCTTTATATAGTACCTAAAAATAGCGCCCTAATAAAGATAATGGCAATTTAAAAGATTTGGTTTCAATCCGGTAAAATCCAAAAAGCTGTTTTTTCGGTAGCCTGTTAAGCAATCGATGGATGGACTTTTTCAGCGACCTGCTAAGATGGATTCAGGAGGCTGCAATTAAAATAGGTATAATTTCCGATTCGCACGATAACGTACCTAAGATAAAAGCCGCCATCGTCTTTTTCAACGAAAAAGGCGTTGAGGCCGTCCTTCATTGCGGAGATTTCGTGGCCCCTTTTTCCTTTATTCCCTTTGAAGAGCTTGAATGCGGCCGCCTTTACGCGGTTTTCGGCAATAACGACGGCGAAAAGAAAGGCCTTTCCCGCATCGCGAAATCGAACGGCTGGCGGCTGGAGCAAGGGCCGATGGAAATAGAGCTGGGCGGACGCAAAATAGCGATAATGCACGAGCCGGACCGTCTGCGCGGCCTGATAGAAAAAGGCGTTTACGACATTATCGCTTCAGGGCATTTGCACAAGGCTAAAATCGAAAAACAAAACGGAGCGCTGGTCATCAATCCCGGCGAGGCCGGCGGTTGGACAACGGGTAAGGCAACCGTTGCGACAGTTGACTTGGAGACTATGGACGCGGAAATATGTGAGATTTAAGGCTCAAAGCGTCCATAAGTAGTAAAGGCCGGGGGTGGATTTTGCCTTGTATGTATCCAAAAGGACGCCGAAGCGGTTGGAGAATAATTCCTTTATAAAAGAATATTTTTCCTTTTCCCTTACAAGGACCGGTTCGCCGACAATGCCCGCAAGTTCGCCAAGGAGTTTTACGGCGTCCGAAAAACCGCCCAGCCTGTCGACAAGCCCCAGTTCCTTTGACTGTCTGCCGGAGTATATCCGCCCGTCGGCAAGTTTTTTAACGTCTTCTATCGCCATGTGCCGCTCGACCGCAACCGCTTCGACGAACTGTTCGTAAACGTCGTCGATAACGCTTTGCAGAACTTTCCGGTCGTCTTCCGTGAACTCGCGCGAGCTTGCGCCGATATCCTTGAACTTGCCGGATTTTACGGTAATCGATTTCACCCCCAGTTTTTCCATGACGGAATGCATGTCCATGAACCCGATTATCACGCCGATGGAGCCTGTAATGGTGCCCGGATTCGCCATCACCTTGTCCGCCCCCACGGCGATGTAATAGCCGCCGGATGCCGCAAGAGACGCCATCGAAGCGACGACCTTTTTCTTTTTCCTCGCTTCTACCAGGGCGTTGTATATTTCCTGTGAAGGCGCCACCACCCCGCCGGGCGAGTCTATGTGAACCAGTATCCCCTTGATCGAGTCGTCGTCGGCGTATTTTTTTATCTGGCGAGTTATGTCGCCCGAGCTCGTTATAATGCCGAATACCTCCACAACGCCGATCTTTTCCCCGCTTTTGGAAATGGAAAAATCGCCGTCGCCGCCAAAGGGCAGGAAGTTAACCAAGACAGCGAAAATAAGTATAAGGGCAAAGAGTATCAGCATGCCCTTCAGCAAACCACTTTTCCTTCGCTTGCCGGAAATCGGGGCATCCATGGTTTGAACCTATTCTTCTTCCGGGAAGTCCTCTATTTCATCAAGGTCACTATCGTCTCGCGAAAAGCCTTCCTGCAAAGCTTTAATGCTGAGGCCTATCTTCTTGTTTTCGGGTTCTACCTTAATGATTTTGGCTTGAACTTCCTGGTCAACTTTCAACTGCTTTTTGGCGTTCTTTACGTGCTTGTCGGCGATCTGAGAAACGTGAATAAGTCCTTCAACTCCTGGTTCCAATTCCGCAAATGCGCCGAAGTTGGTGGTTTTGGTAATGATTACCGTGACAGTCTCCCCGACCTTGTACTTTTCGCCCACGTTTTCCCACGGGTCGGGTTCCAGTTGCTTGAGGCCAAGCGAGATCCTTTCGCTTTCCTTGTCTATCTTGAGCACCTTGCATTTTATCTGATCCTTTTTCTTTACCGCTTCGGAAGGATGCTTAATTTTCCGTGTCCATGACATATCTGAGATGTGTATAAGGCCGTCCACGCCGTCTTCTATTTCCACGAACGCTCCGAAATCGGTAAGGTTGCGGACGATGCCCTCCACCGTGCTTCCCATGGGGTAGCGCTCTTCGATGTTTTCCCACGGATTGGGCGTGATCTGCTTTATGCCCAGCGATATCCTCTTTTTCTCCTTTTCGATGCTGAGCACCTGCGCTTCCACTTCGTCGCCCACGCTCATTATCCTGCTGGGATGGCGCACATGCTTACTCCAGCTCATTTCGGAGATGTGAATAAGCCCTTCAACGCAATCCTCCAATTCGATGAACGCGCCGTAATCGGTAACCGATACAACCTTTCCCGTTATACGCTGGTCGATAGGATATTTTTCCTCCAGCTTTTCCCATGGATCGGGGGTCTTTTGCTTGAGACCCAGCGAGACGCGCTCGTTTTCCTTGTCGAACTTCAGAACCATAACATCTACATTGTCGCCGATGCTGAGCATCTCCGACGGGTGGTTGATACGGCCCCAAGACATATCGGTAATATGCAAAAGGCCGTCAATGCCGCCGAGATCTATGAACGCCCCGTAGTCGGTGATGTTCTTTACGATACCTCCAACTACCTTGTTTTCTTCGAGCGTCGCCAGTGTGTTGGTCTTGGTGATCTTGCGTTCTTCTTCAATCAGAACCCTGCGCGAAAGCACGATGTTGCCCCTTCTCTGGTTCATCTTGATGATGCGGAAGTCGTATTCCTTGCCGATCATGTCGTCCACGTTTCTAGGGGGGCGCAGGTCGATCTGCGAACCCGGCAGAAAAGCGCGAAGCCCGATGTCCACGGAAAGGCCGCCCTTGATTCTTCCGAAAATGGTTCCGCGCACGATTTCCCTGTCTTCGCATTTCTTGTGGATTTCCGCCCACTTGCGCTGCCTATGGGCCTTTTCGGCGGAAAAGACCATTACGCCTTCGTCGTTTTCCGTTTCCTCTATAAGCACTTCGATCTCACTGCCCTGATCCGGTCTTATACCGACTATTGGAAACTCGTGAAGGGGCACGATGCCCTCCGATTTGAAGCCGATGTCCACGTAGGCGTTTTCGTTATCCTTGCCGACAATGACCCCACTTATGATTTCGCCTTCCTTGAAGTTTCTCATGGTGTCGTTGTACATAGCCGACAGCTGTTCTGGGGTGTAGTTCTCGAAATCCTCCTCTGCCGATTCAACGTTAGCGCTACTGACCTCTTCCGATTCTGACATCTAAAGTTACCTCCGGTCCATAAATTTACGGCCGCATAAATCGACGACCGTATGGACTAAGCGATATAGTCTATAATCTTCTGAACTGTTTCGTCAAGGCTCAGTTTCGAGTTGTCAATTACCTTCGAACCGTCGGGAATTACAAGCGGAGATTCCTTTCTGGTTGAGTCCAGATGGTCGCGTTTTTTTATTTCTTCCTCGATGATTTTGGGGTCGACCTTTTTCCCCGTCTGGGCGTGGCGGCGCAGGGCGCGCACGGCGGGATCGGCGGTTAGGAAGAACTTGAAATCGGCCTCGGGCAGAACGGTACTTCCGGCGTCCCTGCCCTCCAGCACGACGTTCCGCCAGCCCTCCGCCATTTTTCGCTGTAGTTTCAGCATGTTTTCCCTCACCGTCTTGTTGGCGGCCACTATCGAAACAGCCGCCTCCACTTCCGGCCGGCGTATGTCGAAAGTCCTGTCCATGCCGTTTACAATCGTCTTTTGACCCGACTTGGAATCGTTGAATTGAATAAGGATTTCTCCCGACATCTTTCCGATCTTTTCCGAATCGGAAACGATTACGCCCTTTTCAAGGGCCATAAGGGTAACCGCGCGGAACATCGCGCCGGAGTCTATATATATACCTTGTATCTTTTTGGCAAGCTCCATCGCGGTGGCGCTTTTGCCGGAACCGGCCGGCCCGTCGACGGTAATTTTCAGCGGCATGCCGTTATCCCTTAAAGCAGCTTTTTCCGAAATTCTGTAGATTTCTTAAAAATCTCCATCAACCGCTTCTTGTCGCCGTCCTTTATGGCCGACTCTATCTTTTCAAGTTGGTCTTTAACCATGTCGATGTGTTTTGAAACAAATTCGGGATTGGAAATGGCGACGTCGGCCCACATTTCCGGCGGGCTGGAAGCTATGCGCGTGAAGTCCTTGAACCCCCCCGCCATGAACTTAATAAGGCCGCCATCCTCGTTAAGGTCGCTTACGGCGTTTACCAGCGCGTAAACGACCATGTGCGGCAGATGGCTGACCGCCGAAAATATCTCGTCGTGTTTTTTCGCGTCCATTATTACCGTATCCATTCCAATGGCCCGCCACAGCTTTTCCACTTTTTCCAGCGCGCCGCTGTCCGTGTTTCGCGTGGGGGTGACGATGCACTTGTTGTTTTCAAAAAGGGTGTCGAAAGACGCGGCCGCGCCCGATTTTTCTGTGCCCGCAATCGGGTGCGATCCGACGAAGTGGAATTTTTTGCCGGCGATCTTTTCCGCCTGTCCGGTGATTTCGGCCTTCGCCGACCCGGCGTCGGTTACAATGGCGCCTTCCTTTACGAACGGGGCTATCTTTTCGAGGGTCGGTATGATCGAAAGGACGGGGCCGCACAAAAAGACAATATCCGCGTTTTTCACCGATTCTTCGGGCGGGGCGGCTTGGTCGATTATGCCGAGGTCGAGCGCGGCCTGGAGGTTCTTTTGCGTCCTGCCCGCGCCGACGATAGCGCCCGCCAGCTTATGGTTTTTCAACGCGCGCGCAATCGACCCGCCGATCAGCCCAACGCCTATTATGCTTGCGCGTTCGAAGAAAATTTTTTCCACCATAATAAATGGAGTTTATATTCACCCGCGCCCAAAGTACAGGGCGTTATTGAGGAAGGCGCGTTCAACTTTGCGGGCTCGGCGCGCAGGCGGGCGGGCGGTTATTCGTTTACACGTTCATGCGCATGACTTCCTGGTACGCCTCTATTACCTTGTTGCGCACTTGCAATGTCATGCGGAATGCAAGATCGGCCTTCGAGATGGCGATCATAGTTTCGTGGATGCTTTTGCCCTTGCCGGACGCCAGGTTTTCAACCGCGGTGTCGGCCTTAAGCTGGAGGTTGTTCACTTCGGTGAGCGATTCGCTAAGAACCTGCCCGAAAGGTTTTCCCGTTTCATTATTTTGGCCGGGCGCGGGGAGGTTTAGCGATGCGCCCAGCGGCTTGAAGTTTCCTTGTATTCTCATATCAGCCATTATTCAGTTCCTACCTTAAAGGCTACCTTCCTTCAACGGCGGACCTTATCGACGCGCCCCTTGCGGAGTAGGCGGTGATGGTGGCGCTGTACATCATCTGAGCTTCGGCCAGGCTGACCATTTCCTTATCCAGATTTACGTTGTTGCCGTCGATGCGTCCCTTCGACTGATCGACGACGACGCTGGCCTTCAGTGATTTTATGTCCGGCGCCTGCGGGAGGATGTGGTTCGGGTTGGTGGCGGTCATCGGTATCTGTTTGCCGGCGGTAGCCTGCTGGAGGACGTTTTCGAACTCCACGCTTGCGGCCTTG
>JAZFVB010000200.1:0-2784 GCA_036447515.1 Nitrospinota bacterium | reverse complement strand
GGTTTGCAAAGTTTTTCCATGGAATGAAAGCCTTGCCCGTCCAGTGACTGAGCGCCCAGACCTTTTCCACCGAATTCTTGCCGTCGATATCGGCCATGAACTCCTTGCCCCAGATGCCTGTCACGGGAAGGTAGCCCCTTTCCCCTTTTTCGTCCTTAATCTCCAATATGACCGGATAATTGATCGTCATAAGCCTGTTGAACGTCAGGTTTACCGTAAGGAGTTCAAGGCCCCTGCGTCCGAATATCGTCTTAACAGAATCGTCCTTTTCCGATTTGTCGGATAACAGGTCTATACCCCACGTGGTAAGCATGGCGTTAATCGACCCTGTAAGGCTCATCTTGGAAAAGACGGCCGCTTTAAATTCGGAGTTGTCCTTCTTTACGGGCTTTACGGACATAGCCGACGGATCAAAGGCGGCGTGCCGATTCTGGGCCAGTACAAGTTCGCTTGTCGCCTCGGCTTTGGCCTCGGCTTCGTTCGTTTTCGTGGTAGTGGTAGACGCCGTTAAACCGGACTTTCCGGCAAGCTGCGCCGTAACTATATCAGTTACACCCGTTGCACCTGTTTCAGTCCACGCCTGTTGCAATAACTCGTCGACAGCCGGTTCCCCGGCGGTATCGGCAACTTCCGTATTTTTGCCAAGATTTTCGCCAATCCCCGAAAGATTCGCCGGCTCCTGCAGGGAGTCGTGTTCCGACGCGGCAAGTCCCGCCGTCTGGATTATCGGCGAAGACTTCGCCTCCGCGATCATGCCGCCGTAATAAAACCCGAAAAAGCCTACCAGCCCGACAGCGGCCATAGCCGCCAGTCCGGATGCCAGGCGGGCCAGCCAGCTCTTTTGACGAACTCGGCCGTTAATCTCGCTCATGCACTTCCTTATCATCGATGGAGTAATCTTCCTCACGCTCGCCGAATAAGCCGCCAGCAGGGCGCGGTCGCACAAGATGTTTATTAGGCGCGGGGTTCCCTTCGACAGTTTGAATATCTGTTTAATCGAGCCGTTGGTAAAGGCGTCCACATGCTCTCCGCCGGCCATCTTCAACCTGTGGATGATGTATTCCTTGGTCTCCTTGAGGTTGAGCGGATAGAGGCGGCAACTGATAGAAATTCTTTGTTTAAGCTGCCGGAGCTGGGGGCTTTCGAGTATCGGCCCCAGCTCAGGCTGCCCTACGAGGATGATGTTTATAAGCTTTTGCGTCTCCGTCTCCAGGTTCGAAAGCAGGCGAATCTGCTCCAGTACCATCGGGTGGAGGTTTTGCGCCTCGTCGATTATCAAAAGGACGCGCTTGCCGAACTTTTTCTGCTCCAGCAGGTATTGGTTAAGCTTGTCCTGAAGTTCCTTTTTGCTGTTGTAGCGATACGGGATGCCAAGCTCCTTGTTGAGGCTTTTAAGGAGTTCCAGGTCGTCGAGGTTCGGATTGAATATGAAGGCCAGTATGTGGTTGTCGGGAAGTTGGTTCAAAAACGCGCGGCAGATGGTCGTCTTCCCGGTGCCCACCTCGCCTATGAGGGCGACGAAACCGACCTCCTCCTGCACGCTGTACAACAGCTGCGCGTATGTCTCCTTGTGGTTCGCGCCAAGGAAAAGGTACTTGGGATCGGGTGTAAGGTTGAAGGGCTTTTCGTTTAAATTAAAATATCTAGTGTACATCGTTCTCTCTCCTTAACTTATACTTTCCCTTAATATTAGCAATCTTGGTGCCAAAACTGGAAAACGACCGTAAACTATTGACATTTAAAGGAGTTTTGCTGTCCAGAACCGGATTTTGCGCGCTATTTCCTTTGTAAATCCTTTCGCTTTTTGTAGGTATGGACATGGGGACAACAAAATTTGGTGGAAGTTGAATTTGTTAACCTGTAAAAGCCCCGATAAGGTTTAAAAGAACTCGATTTGCAAAAGAAGGCCCAAAGTAAGTTAAAATATGTGCGGTATGGAAAAGCACCGTATTAAAGAGCTGCGGGACAAGGAAAAACTTACGTTTTCACGTTCGCAGGCGTACCTTATACTCGGCTGCATTCTGGCTATTGCCGTTCTCGCATTTTCGCTGGGACACCTTATAACGAGAGAAGACGATGAGGATACGCAAAAACTCGCCGCGCAGGGGGCCAAGGTCAGGAACCCCGCAATCCCGGAGGCCGACGTTCTTGACGAGATGAACAGGCTGGAAAAGCGGCTTACCCAGGCCGAAAGGTCCATCGAAAAAGAAGCAGGGGAGAAAAAACCCGTTCAGCCCGAACCGCTTCCGATACCCGAAACAGAAATGAAAAAAGAAGAAACGGTAAAGGTGCAAGTAGTCGAAATCCCGGTGCCGGAAAAGACCGAAAAGAAAAAAACGGCGGCAACGAAAGAGCCCGTCAAAATAACGGAAAAGCCGGAGCCGAAATTTAAGAAGATAGACCGGGTCAAGGGAAAAAAGGCATCCGTAAAAGTCAACAAGGAAGTAAACGTTACCGCAGATAAAACCCCGATGGCGGAAATCCAGGCCAAAGTCGAACAGAAAAAAAAGGCCACAATGCCGCTGAAAACCGAAACGGTAATCGAGCCGGTGGTTCCGCCCAAACCCGTACCGGCCAAGCCCTTACCGTTCACGGAAAAGCGGGCGGAGCCGCCGCCGACAGCGAAACCCGCAATGGTTATAAATCCTAAATACACAATACGGGTGGCTTCGTTTCCGTCCCAAAAAGATGCGAAGAAACTTATGGGCAGGCTGAATAAAAGAGGGTACCGCGCCTACATTTACAAGAAGAGGCGCCCGAGGTCTGTATGGTACCAGGTGCGTG
>JAZFVB010000199.1:0-6835 GCA_036447515.1 Nitrospinota bacterium | reverse complement strand
GACTGATCGGGCCCGATAAGGACGACCTCGTTCCTCTGCCATTCCGTACTCACATGGTTTTCCAGTTTGCAGGCAATTACGCAGCTTCGGCAAAAGATGCACCTTTCAAGGTCTATCAGGAACGCCATCTGTTTTTCAGCCATTGCGCGCCCCCATTATTCTCCTCCCGCCTTTTTTGCGGCCGCTTCCTGCGCCCTTAACTCGTCAAGCGGGTGGCCTATTGAGTAAACTTCTTTTCCGGGCACCGAGCTTATTTTGCAAAGCACCGCCTTGTAGGCCACCTGGCCCGAAAGCGGGTCGTACAGTTCTGCGGTGGTCAGGTGGTTCACCGATTCCCATGTTTTGCGTTCCATCTGCTGGCGCACCGCCTGCTTGGGACCAAAAGTGTGCGGAATAAAAATGGTGTTCGGTTCGATTCCGTCCCACACAAACGCGGGGCCTTCGATTGCGCCCCTTTCCGTTTCCACCTTTACGTACTGGCCGGAAGTTACTTTCAACTGCCGGGCCAGCAACGGGTGTATCTGCACGTAGCGGTCTCCCGACGCCTGCACCAGATGCCACGCCCAATGGGTTATCGTGTGGAAATGGAGCGCGTTCGGGCGGCCCGTAATAAGCTGGAACGGGTATTTTTTCGCCAACGGCGCCTCTTCCGCTTCGCCTATTTCAATTTTGTGAACAAGGTTGCCGCCGCTGGTGCTCGAAACCGTTTGGCTTTTAACAAACTCTTCGGTGTATTTAAGAGCGGGCAGGCCGGTATTGTTTTCCGGCGAAGTGTAAAAGACCGGAATGGCCGAGTGCCCGGTAACGTTCATTTTCTTTTCAAGTTTATCCGTATATATTTCCACCTTGCCGGACGGCGTAAGGAACCTCTTCCCGCCAAAAAGACCCGTCCACTTCGGATGGTCGAGGTACATAACGCTTGTTCCCGGATGGCTGAGCGAAGGGCACGGCCAGCGAAGCGGAACATCGGATTTTTCCATCCTGTCCGCCGTCATGCCGGCCATTAACGGGTCGTTAGCCGGGCTGACATCGTTCCACAGGTGACGGGCGTCGGCCCATTCCTTTTTAAGGTTTTGGGTCCAATATTCCGGCGGATTTTCCTTATCGAGTTCCGCCATCTTCTGTGCGAGTTCAATCCATATCCGCCAGTCGATTTTCGACTCGCCCACGGGATCGACAACCTTGTTCCTCCACCTCAGCCCCCTGTCGAGACGCCGCAACCCGACGTTATCGGTTTCATAAAAGGTGGAAGTGGGAAGGATGTAATCGGCGTATAGCGTATCTTCCTGCGGGAACATGTTGAAAGACACGAAAAGTTCCAGCTTATTGAGCGCTTCTTCCACCTTTTTTGTATTGGCGTTTTGAGTAAGCATGTTTCCGGCGTAAAAAACCGCCTTTACCGGATGCGGCTTTCCCGTAAGGACTGCGGTGGCGAAATAATCCGGACTGGGAGGAAGGCCCGGTTCTGTAATAGCTTTCTTCCCTTTAATCGGCGGAAGCGCGGGCTCGACCGGTGCATTGTGCATGAAGTTCGCCCCGCCGCCGGGTATGCCTATGTTTCCCGTTACGGCCGCGAGGAACGTAAGGACGCGGTAAGTATCAACGGCGTTAACCTGATGCGATATCCCGGTGTTCGCCATTATAGCCGCCGGTTTCGTCGTGGCGTATTCCCTCGCTATTTTCGCAATTACCTTGCGCGGTATGCCGGTTACCTTTTCGGCCCATTCGGGGGTGTAGCCTTTATCTTTTATATGCTTTTTAAGCTTGCCAAAACCGACAACCCATCTCGAAACAAAATTCCTGTCGTAAAGGTTTTTGGAGATTATGTAGGAAAGCATCCCGTAGGCAAACGCCATGTCGGTTCCCGGTTTTACGGGTACCCAAAGGTTCGCGCCGGAGCCTGTGATTGTCATTCTGGGGTCTACCACCACCCACTGCGCCTTGGTTTTTTCCCGGGCAAGTTTCATGTAGCCGTGCAGGACCGGGTGCGTTTCGGCATCGTTGCTCCCGAACCACAGTACGAATCGGCTGTCGCCCAGGTCCTGCGTTCCGGTTATGGGATCGGGCCCGTAGCCGTTTGTCTGCGACGGGTTTCCGAAGGTAAGCTTTAAGGCGACGCCGCCCGCTTCGTTGCCGATGTAGCCTTCGTGCGTCGAGTTGGGACTTCCGAAAAGCTCGAAGAACCGCTTTTGCATTACCATGGCCTCGACAGTCTGCCGCGATGTGGATTTTGCGGCCACGCCTTTAGCCCCGTTATCGCTTCCCCTTATTTCCAGAAGCTTGGTTGCTATTTCCGTGTAAGCCTGATCCCAGCTTATCGGCTCGAACTCCCGGGCCGGTTTTTCGCCGACCCGTTTCATCGGACGGACAATCCTGTAAGGATTGTAAAGAAGCTGCGGGATCGACTGCCCCTTGGCGCAAAGACTGCCGCGCTGTACGGGATCATTAGGCTCGCCGTAAACGTTAAAAACCTTTCCGCCCCTCAGGTGGACTATGTGCTTGCAATTTGACGGGCAGAAACTGCATCCCGAATCGACCACCGATTCGGCCTGAGTCCCGTCTTCGGGACGCAGTATTAGTTTTTCGGTATACGGGAACTCCGGGCTATAAGGGCCTTTGGCGGCTTCGGGTGCGGCTTGGCCGCCTTCGGGCGCCGCTTTTTCCCCGGCGTATGCCTGCTCGCCAAGAAGACCGGCGGCAAAAGGAAGTGCCGATGTTTTCAAAAAGGTGCGGCGGTCAAATCTCATAAGCTAAAAATTACCTCTTAATAGGTGGTGTTTGTGTTTCTGCCGAATTTCTTACTTATAAGGGCATTCTTCTTCACGGAGTTTTTTCCGGGATTCCATGAACGACGCAGCGATCCGTAGATAGACTTGCCTGCTTTGTTTATTTTCGAAGCGATTAAAGGAGCGCTACCCATAAAGAGACCGGCCAGTCCGGCCAAGCCAAACGCTTTAACAAAACCTTTTCGGGTAAGTCCTGCCATTTTGTCTCCTTAAATCACTTTTAATGCAAAGTTCGGACTACCACCTTAATCTAAGACTCCCCTATCGGTTTTTTTGAGCAACGATAAATTAACATGAACCAAATTCAAAATCAACAACTAAACAACAATTTATTATAAAAACCCCCATCTATTTTTTTTGCGGGCCGCAAACCAACATAATTTATACGGTATTTACGATCTTTTCTTTTTGCCGTACCGTTTGCTCTTTTTCGGAAGGTAAATTTCCAGCACTGCCCTGGCGGCGGCCTTGCCGTCTATCGGTGCATCGCGGTAAAGCTCTATCAGCTCGCGCTCTTCGGAAGTAAGGTTAAGGCCATAGCGTTTTTGCACATCCTTTATCCGGCTGGCGTATTCTTCCGGCATTTCGCCCGTAAGTATCCAGTCCACGGTCGTCCCGCCTTCCGCCGCCGCCCAGAAAAGGTACTCGGTGGAAGGGTGGTGCTTGCCTTTTTCATAGGCCGAAACCATATCCTGAGAAACGCCCACCCTTTGGCCCGCCTGGGTTTGCGTCAGCCCCAGAGACTTACGGATTTCCCTTACCCGTTTCCCGACTTCCTTTAAATCGGCTTTCAAAATGGCCATTTCAGCCAACGTGTATTATTCGTATTTTTCTATTGCTATTTACGGGTAATTTGCGTATTATTTGCCGCAAAGGAAAGTATGAACTTAATAGAACGAATAGCAGTAAAAATATTATGTGCATTGCTCGTATAGAGGCTACCATCTTGGCGGGAAGTACGCAAGCGGCGCGTATGAATATGGGCGGCGCGGCGCGCCCTTGCGCAACGGTTAAACCGCAAGTTTTTGCGAAAGGAGGCAACGAATGGCCAATGTTAAAAGGCTGAAAGACAGGCTGAAAATCCTCATGCGCGGCGAGCGCCCCTACACATGGGCGAAAAAGGCCGGTATAAAAAAAGGTCTCTTCCAATATTACTGGCAGAAAGAGTGTGTGCCGTCTTATGAAAACCTGATTAAGATACAAGAGTACACCGGATGTTCGCTGGACTGGCTCCTTACGGGCAAGGTGCCGTTCGGAGGAAAACTTAAAGACCTTCCACTGGTGCAGGTTACCGTGGAAAAGGACAAATCTTTAAGGGCCTATAGCCGCGCCTGCGGCCTTCTGGCCGAAATTTATTCAGACACAAAATCGGAGAAAGAGCTGAAAGCGCTGAATATAGTCCTTTCCAAATTCTCGCCGGGGCCGGGGAAGAAGGGGATAATAAAGGGGGATAATAAAGGTGGATAATACGCAGGCATTTTTCCATGTGCCATGCGGAAAGCCTGCCGCGCTACTTTGCGGTTATGAACAGCCGCTGTAAAGTTCTTACGGCGAGGGCGGGATTCTTTATCGCCTCTTTAATGTAGAAAAGCTTGTTGTTTAAAATCTTTTTTCTGAACGTCCTGCCCATCCAGTGTTCGTTGGCTTTGCAAAGCACATCTTCCAAATCCTTGGCGCTCAAAGCGTCGGTCCGTATAACGGCCTTGTTGCTGCCGTCGTAGTCGTCGAAGTTGTCGCTTAAAAGATAACCTTTCTCCTCCATCTCGCGGTACAGCCTGCTCCCCGGAAAAGGCGTAACAATGCTGAACTGCAAGGTGTCCGGATTAAGCCTGTCTACAAGGTCGAGGGTCTTTTGCGCCGTCTCGCGCGTCTCGCCCGGAAGCCCGAACGTAAACGTAAGGTGGCACTTTATCCCAAGCTCCTTTGTGTACCCTATCGTCTTTACGGCAACGTCTAGTTTTAAGCGCTTGCCGGAATTGTCGAGCATCTCCTGGTCGGCGGACTCGACCCCGTATTTGATTGACGCCAGCCCCGCGGCCTTCATACGCTCCAGCATCTCGCGGTCGGCGGTATCGGCGCGCGCCATTGCCGCCCACGGCAAAGCAAGCCCCCGTCCAATAAGCTCGTCGCAAAGGGCCAGTATGCGTTTTTTGCCTATGTTGAATGTGTCGTCGTCGAAATAAAAGCTCTTTATGCCATATTCGTTCACGCAATGCTCTATCTCGTCGACCACGTCTTTGGGCTCCCTTACTCGGTACTTGTTGCCGCCGTACATTATCTGCGGCCACACGCAAAAAGAGCACGTAAAAGGACATCCCCTGCTTGTGTGTATCTGGAGGCTCGGCGCGGGAATGCCGCCGGGGTTATCCCAGTAATTTTTCATCGGCAGATACTCGCGCGCCGGCCACGGAAGGTCGTCGAGTTTGCCCAGCGGCCTTCTGGGATTCTTTATCGAACCGTCCGCGCCGCGGTAAAGGAGCCCTTCCACGCCTTCAAGCGGCAAGCGGTCTTTAAGCTTTTGCGCCAGTTCAAGGAGTGTGAACTCAAACTCGCCCTCGCAGACGTAATCGACGTATCGGTGTTCGTCGAGGAATTTGGGATCGTACATCCCGTGATGCGCACCGCAAAAGATTATCTTGGCGTCGGGCAATAATTCCTTTACACGCCCGGCCTGATCTATATCGGTCTTTATCGACGCGGTGGCGACTTCGTGAACGACGACATCCGGCGAAAATTCCGTCATGCGGTTGAAATACTCTTTTTGGGAGATGCGTTCGGCTATGGCGTCTATAAGGAATACGTTAAACCCGTTTTTCTTTAAAAGGGCCGCGGCGTAGGCGATGAAGAATGGAAACGGCATGTAGGGCGACGTGCGGTGCTCGAAATGCGGCCAGCGCGAACCTGCCCGAACTCCGAAGTAGTCTTTGTTCCCTTTTTCCTTGTTCCCCTCTTTGTTCCCCTCTTTGTTCCCCTCTTTGCTCCATGGAGCGTTTCCGAGAAATATTTTCATCAGTTAATTATAGCGGAATTACTTCCTCCGCGCGAAAGTTCCCAAAGCCCGCCCCTTAAACGGCTAACCGATAAATCTTTTAAAATTCAAGATCCAAAACCCGGCCCCCGATTATTCACGCTACGTGTTCAGCCAGTGTCTTTATGAGCGTCGCTTTCTTTATCGGCTTTGTGACATGGCCGGTACAGCCCGCTTCGATGCTCTTTTCCCTGTGCTCGCTCAGGGCATGTGCCGTAAGAGCTATTATCGGGGTCGGCTTTACATTATTTTTCTTTTCCCACTCCCGGATTTCCCTTGTAGCGGTTAGACCGTCCATAACCGGCATTTCTAAATCCATCAACACCAAATCGTATTGCCCGGATGTAAACTTCTCGACGGCAATCTGGCCGTTTTCAGCTATATCGATATTATCCGACCTCCTTTTAAGGTAGGCAAGAATGAGGTTGCGGTTATCCCTATTGTCTTCCACAAGTAAAAGGTTTAATGCCCTATCTATCAGGGGCGTTTCGGTTTGTTCGTCCTTTTTGGGTTCATCGATTTCCACCTTATTTATGACGGAATTTACCATCCTGCTAAGCTCCGATTGCTTAAACGGTTTATGCAGGTACCCGGATAGTCCGAGTTCCTTTACTTTGGAAGACAACGGCCCATGCCCAGCCGACGAGGTTAGAATGATGATCGGTGTATCCCCCAGTTCACGATGTTCTCTAACCTCTTTGGTCACATCATACCCGTCCATGTCCGGCATGTTGAAATCGAGCAGGATAAGCCGGTATGGCTCGCCGGACTCTTTAGCCCGAAGAAGCTCCGTAAGGCATTTTTGACCGCCATCCACTTCGGTGGTCTCGGCTCCCCAGCCGGAAAGGGTCCTGGTTAATATCATCCGGTTTGTAGCGTTGTCATCCACTATCAAAACTTTTACTCTGATCTTCCCCCGATTTGACGGACATACCAAGAGGTTAATATAGGAGTTATTAAATGGAGGTATGTTGTATGAGTAAGAATCGGGATCGGAGGCGACATAGCCGTGAGTTCAAGT
>JAZFVB010000198.1:0-5016 GCA_036447515.1 Nitrospinota bacterium | reverse complement strand
CCGTATGGTCTGTACCGACCCTTTTCCGAAGGACTGCGTGCCCACGATAATGGCCCGATTGAGGTCCTGCAACGCGCCCGCGACAATCTCCGAGGCGGAAGCAGACCCGGCGTTAATCAGCACCACTATCGGAAACTCGGTGTTGCTTCCCGCACTTTTCGACATGAACTTGCTGTTTTGGTCATCCGTGCGGCCGCGCGTGGAAACGATGACTTTGCCGCCGCTTAGGAAGAGATCGGATACGTCCACGGACTGTTTTAACAACCCTCCGGGGTTGTTCCGCAGGTCGAGCACAAGGCCTTTCATCTTCTGCTTCTTGAATTCTCTCAGCGCGTTTTTCGCTTCGCGCGTGGTTGCCTGCGAGAAACTGAGTATCCGCAGGTATCCTATGCCGTTTTCCATCATCTTGTACTTCACGGATTTTATTTTTATCTCGGCGCGGGTTATCGTAACGTCGAACGGCTTTCCGGATTCTTCGCGGTGAATGGTGATGGTCACGTCGGTTCCTATTTTTCCACGGAGCTTTTTCACGGCATCCATTAGGTTCATGTCCTTTGTCGTTATGCTGTTGATTTTTATTATCTTGTCACCCGCCATCAGCCCGGCCTTTTCGGCAGGCGTATCGTCAATGGGCGCGACGATGGTAATGAACGAATCGCGCACGGTAATTTCTATGCCCAATCCGCCGAACTTGCCTTCCGTTTCCTCCCTCCTGTTCTGGTATGTCTCTTTGTCCATGAAAGAGGAATGGGGATCAAGCGTCCTTAAAAGGCCGTTTATGGCCCCTTTGCTCAGTTCCTCCGGGGACTTTTCCTCCACGTAATGCCGTTGAATCAGGGAAAGCACCTCGGCGAAGGTGCGCAGGTGTTCATAAGAAGTTGCGGCAATAGCCGATCCGCCGGGCGTATTGGATATTCCTATCCCTATTCCGAAAAATACCGCCGCCAGTACGATAACGGCAAGTTTCTTGAAAGTGCCGTTGAATTTTGGGTCATTTTGTTTTTGCATAACCCAACAATATTAGCATGGCGGAATGAATTAAAAAAGCCAAGTATTTTACCTGCAACATACAAAACGCCTGTGATTCTTTGATCGATGCGTTACATTTTAAGCGCCGGTTGACGCAGGCGGCAACAAACGTATCTAATCATTAAATGGATATTCGGGAAGTATCGGTCATAGGTGCGGGCGCGTGGGGAAGCGCGTTGGCGCTCCATATTTCAAAAAACGGCGTAAAGGTTACGCTTTGGGCCTACGAGAAAGAAGTTGTGGACGAAATAAACCAAAAGAATATGAACTCCGCCTTCCTCCCCGGTTTCGACTTTGACGCGGGAATAAGGGCGACTGCCGACATCGCCGAAGCGTGCAAAAACCGGATGATATTTTTTGTTGTTCCTTCGCACGTGGTGGAAGGCGTGCTGGCAAGGATGCTCCCGAACCTTAATATCGACAGCATAATCGTCTCGGCGACAAAGGGCATAGAGAATGAAAAGCTCCGCCTGCCCTCGCAGATATTGGAAGAACGGCTCCCGGCCGCCGCCGCGCAAAAACTCGTTTGCCTGGCCGGGCCGTCTTTCGCAAAGGAAGTCGCCGCCGGACTTCCCACCGCCATAACCGCCGCATCGAAGGACAAGGAAAGCGCGGTGGCCGTGCAACAGCTGTTAAGCGGCGAGCGTATGCGCGTTTACACGCACGACGACGTGATGGGCGTCGAGCTTGGGGGCGCGGTTAAAAACGTTATTTCAATCGCGGCCGGGATATCGGACGGCATGGGGTTGGGGCTTAACGCGCGCGCGGCGATCATCACGCGCGGCGTCGCGGAAATGAAGCGGCTCGGCAAAAAGATGGGGGCCGTCGAAACCACCTTTTCCGGCCTGTCCGGGGTGGGCGACCTGATCCTCACCGCAACGGGCGATCTTTCCCGCAACCGCACCGTCGGCAAGCGGCTGGGCGCGGGAGAAAAAATCGAAGAGATCACCTCCGGCATGAAGGCCGTAGCGGAAGGCGTTCTCACTAGCAGGTCTATCTTCAGGCTCTCAAAAAATTTCGGCGTCGATTTGCCCGTATGCCGCGAAGTTTACCTAGTCTGCCACGAGGGCAAGAACCCGAAAGACGCCGTAAAAACCCTCATGGCCAGGGAACTGAAAGACGAATTCCATGGATAATAAATCGTTGGAGCGCCTTCTTAAAGGCGTAAAGCAGGGCAAAACTTCGGTTGATGCGGCGCTGAAGAAAATTTCCAAAATCGGTTACGAGGACATTGTTTTCGCCAAGGTCGATCACCATCGCAAACACAGGCAGGGTTTTTGCGAGGTAATCTACTGCCCCGGAAAGTCGGTAAGCGAAGTTTCGCTGATCGCCAAAAAGCTTTTGGCCAATTCCGATACGCTCCTTGCCACCCGAGCCAGCGCCGATATTTACAAAGCGCTTAAAAAGGTCAGCGCAAAAACCAGGTTCCACGAAAAAAGCGGCGCCGTAACGGTGGAAAAAAAGAAGAAACGGCGGCAGGGCAGGGTGCTGGTGGTAACCGCCGGAACTTCAGACATAGCGGTGGCCGAAGAGGCCGCGGTAACGGCGGACATCATGGGTTGCGGAGTTAAATCGATTTACGACGTGGGCGTGGCGGGGATACACCGCCTGCTCGACCGCATCGATGAAATCAAGGAAGCGGACTGCATAATCGTCGCCGCCGGTATGGACGGCGCACTGGCAAGCGTGGTCGGCGGCATGGTCGATATTCCCGTAATCGCGGTTCCGACGTCGGTCGGCTACGGCGCTTCGTTCGGCGGCATAGCGGCGCTCCTTGCGATGCTCAATTCGTGTTCGACGGGAATAGCCGTCGTTAACATAGACAACGGTTTCGGCGCGGGCGCGCTGGCAAGAAGGATAATCTCGCTCAAATACAATAAATGAAGACGGCTTATTTCGATGCCTTTTCCGGCATTAGCGGCGATATGACAGTTGGCGCGCTTATCGATGCCGGAGTTTCACTTTCGTATCTCAGGCGGGAACTTAAAAAGATCGACATAGGCGGCTACGGCATTTCGGCCAAAAAAGTAAAGCGCAATTCCATCTCGGCAACGGCGTTTTCCGTAAATGTAACGTCGAAACAAAAAAGCAGGGATTACGCCCGAATAAAAAAACTGATAGAAAAAAGCGGGCTCGACGCGGCCATAAAAAAAACATCGGTTGCGATTTTCGAAAAAATCGCGCGCGCCGAGGCGAAGGTGCACGGAAGTTCCATCGGCAAAGTGCACTTTCACGAAGTGGGCGCGGTCGATTCGATAGTCGATATCGTCGGCGCGGCTATAGGATTTTTTAAACTCGGCATAAAGCGTTTCGAGTGCTCGAAGATACCCACCGGCAAAGGCTTCGTCAATACGTCTCACGGGAAGCTTCCGGTGCCGGCTCCGGCGACCCTGCTTATCTTAAAAAGCGTACCGGTATATGGAGGAGGCGCGGATTTTGAGCTGACCACGCCCACCGGCGCGGCGATTGCCGCCACGATGTGTGAAAAATTCGGCCCGTTGCCGGAGATGAAACTTTTGGCAACCGGATACGGCGCGGGCAAAAAAGAACGCAGGGACGGCGTGCCGAATCTTTTAAGGCTCGTTATCGGCGAGTCGGCGATATCTTCAAGAAGGCTTACGGTGATAGAAACAAACATAGACGATGCGACGCCCGAAGCCGTAAGTTACGCCTCGGAAAGGCTGATGGAATCGGGCGCGCGCGACGTATGGGTTACGCCGGTAATGATGAAAAAGGGGAGGCATGCGTTCCAGCTTTCGGTATTGTGCGACGGAAACGCCGCCGAAAGGCTTCGCGCGTTATTGCTTGAGGAAACGCCTTCAATCGGCGTGCGCGAGTATCAGGTGGAGCGTTTCGAGCTGGAGCGCAAGGTTATAAAGGTGAAGACGAGGTTCGGCACGGTGCGCGTGAAATGCACCGTTACGCCGGAAGGGAAAAAACGGTTCAAGCCGGAGTTCGACGATTGCCGCGAGATCGCCATAAAGAAAAAAGCGCCTTTTAAAGAAGTCCACAACGCCGCTATCGAAGCGGCGGCAAGGCAAAACCCCTAACGTTTTCTATACTTTTCGATTTTGCCTTGCAGGTTTTCCTTTCTCTTGAGCCTCTCAACCATTTTTTCCGCGTTGCCGATGTATTCGAACGCGCCCACACGCACCTGGTACCATACAGACCTCGGGCGCCTCTTCTTGTAAATGTAGGCGCGGTACCCTCTTTTATTCAGCCTGCCCACAAGCTTCTCCGCATCTTTTTGGGACGGGAACGAAGCCACCCGTATCGTGTATTTAGGATTTATAACCATTGTGGGTTTCGCTGTCGGCGGCGGCTCCGCCCGCTTTTCCGTGAACGGTGCGGGTTCGGCCGGTACGGGTTCGGGCGGAACCACCGGCTCGATTACCGTTTCGGTTTTCAGCGGCATTGTGGCCTTTTTTTTCTGTTCGACTTTGGCCTGGGCTTCCGCCATCGGGGTTTTATCCGCGGTAACGTTTACTCCCTTGTTGACTTTTACGGATGCCTTTTTTTCTTTGACCCGGTCTATCTTTTTAAATTTCGGCTCCGGCTTTTCCGTTATTTTGACGGGCTCTTTTGTTGCCGCCGTTTTTTTCTTTTCGGTCTTTTCCGGCACCGGGATTTCGACTACCTGAACCTTTACCGTTTCTTCTTTTTTCTTTTCTGTTTCGGGTATCGGAAGCGGTTCGGGCTGAGCGGCTTCTTTCTTCCCTGCTTCTTTTTCGATGGACCTTTCGGCCTGGGTAAGCCGCTTTTCCAGCCTGTTCATCTCGTCAAGAACGTCGGCCTCCGGGATTGCGGGGTTCCTGACCTTGGCCCCCTGCGCGGCGAGTTTTTGCGCATCCTCATCGTCTTCTCTCGTTATAAGGTGTCCCAGCGAAAATGCGAGAACGGCAATAGCCAGAATGCAGCCGAGTATAAGGTACGCCTGCGAACGTGAAAACGTAAGTTTTTCCTTGTCCCGCAGCTCTTTAATACGGT
>JAZFVB010000197.1:0-13947 GCA_036447515.1 Nitrospinota bacterium | reverse complement strand
CGGCGGTCCTTGTAAATTACCCGCTTAAGGACGTCCTGACTACATTTGCAATAGCCAAAAAGGCCTTTTTTGTAAAAGTGCAGGAAGTTGACGTCATAATTCCGATGATAGTGGATTTCAGCACGAAGGCCCGCCGGGACGGAATCCTTGTACTTCAGGACGCAAAAATCGAAGACCCCTTCATCGATAAAGGCATCCAACTGGCCATTGACGGCATGGAGCCGCAGGTGATAATGAAGATACTCGAAACGGAAATAGAATACGTAAAGGAAAGGCATAAACTGGGCGCGGATATCATTTCGGCGTTCGGCGCGTTCTGTCCGGCCTTCGGGATGATAGGAACGCTTATCGGGCTCGTTCTAATGCTCCAGAGCATGGACGACCCCTCCACAATCGGCCCTGCAATGTCGCTTGCGCTCATTACCACGCTTTACGGAGCGCTTATGGCGAACCTCGTCTTTCTGCCCCTTGCCGGAAAACTGAAAAAACGCAGCGGCGACGAAGTTCTGGTGAAAGAACTTTCGCTGGAAGGAATACTTTCGATAGCGTCCGGCGACAACCCGAGGATAGTCGAGCAAAAACTCCTTTCGTTCCTGATACCCAAATTAAGAAAAACCCAATTCAAATGATTATCAAAAAGGCGCTTTGCAACGAGCGGGGAAACGGCTTCCTCGTTCTTATGACGACGCTTAACATGCTCCTCCTGGCATTTTTCATAGTCCTTAACTCGATATCCGTGCTGGACGACAAGAACATCAGGGAAGCGCTCGGGTCGCTCCTTGGAACGATGGGAATGCTTACGGGCGGCCATGGCGTTACGACCAAGGATGGCGATCATCCCCTGCCGCGCTCGATAGAAATGATGCGGCTGGAAACATCCATCGCAAGGCTTCTTCAGCAGGTGGAGAAATTCAGCCTTGAAGAAGGACTGGCCGCAGACGTAGTCATACTCCACAGCGTAAAGGGAATAAAGATAGCGCTTACCAACAAAATCACGTTCGACGAAGGAAAGGCGAGCCTTAAACCCGGGGCTAAAAAACTGCTTATGCGGATAGCGGCGCTCCTGTCGGAAACATACGGAAGAGTGAACGTAATGGGCAATACCGTTCAGGACGGCTACCGGGCCGGACCTTTTCCGGACGATTGGACGCTGTCTTTCGCCAGGGCGGGGAGTGCCGTGGATTTCCTGATTAATACGGGAAAGATACACCCGAGGAGGCTCTCGATTTCCGGTTATGGCGCGACGCGGCCGATGCCGGAAGCAAACACGCCCGAACTCCAAAGGCTAAACGACAGGCTGGAAATATCGTGGGATAGAAGAGGCTCGTGAAATGGCCGAAGTAAGCGTATTACAGAAAAAGAAGCGTAAAGATGGATCGGAAGAGGAAGGCCTCGACAAGGACGCCTGGATGGTAACCTTCGGCGACCTATTGCAGCTTTTGATCACTTTCTTCATCCTTCTCATATCGATGTCTTCAATGGACCAAAAGGTTTTCAAGGACATGTTTTCTATGTTTTCCGGCGGAACGGGTGTGCTCAGCCTTACGAGCGGCATAAAAGTGGTGTCTCCAAGCTTTAAGCCGATCATCGCGGTCCCGATGATGGACTCGGAGGATTTCCTTAAATTCCTTAAAGCCGAGGCGCTGGACCTTGATATGCCTATGCCCCCGACAGATGAAACGAGCAAGATAGTTGATTCGCTTTTGGTGCAGGGCGTTGAAATAATAAAAAGGGGCAGGAGTTTTGCCCTAATACTTGAAAACGAGACTCTCTTCGAACCCGGCAGCGCAAAGCTCTCGGAGGCGTTCATGCCGGTTCTGGATGAAATAGGCTCTGTCCTTTCGTTGTCCCGAAGCAAGATCACCGTTGAAGGACATGCCGACGACCAGCCGTTCAAGTCGTCCGTGCTTCCGTCCAACTGGGAGCTCTCCGCCGCGCGAGCCACGGCGATCATGATATATCTTGCAAACAACAGCAACATAGATTACGGGCGTTTGGAAGCCAAAGGCTATTCATTCTACCGCCCGAGAGTAAAAAATATCAGCGATTACTACCGAAAATTGAACCGCAGGGTGGAAATTGTGATAAAACAGTTCACTGAAGAATCCTTTTGAAGGAGGTGCGCAATAATGGCCGTTGAAATGGACCCTGAAGAGGCGCCAGAAGGCGCAGAGGAACAAAAGCCCAAAAAGGCTAAAAGCAAACTACTGCTAATTATAATAATAGGGGTGTTGCTTCTGGCCCTTCTTGGGGTCGGCGGATTTATAGTATTCAAGTTCGTTACCGCCGAAAAAGAAGGCGGAGAAACCCCCGCCGAAACCACCGAAAAAAAGATAGACGTTACTAAGCTCGGCGCCGTGGTCGCGCTTGACCCGTTTATCGTCAACCTTACCGGCGAATCGGGCAAACGCTACCTTAAGATCACGATACAGGTTGAACTCAACGGCGAAAAGGTTAGCGAGGAGCTGACAAACAAGATGCCGCAGATAAAAGATTCGATAATTACTGTCCTATCGTCCAAGGTAACGGGGGACCTCCTTACGGTTGAGGGCAAGTTCAAGCTGAAAGAAGAAATCCTTACAAGGATAAACAGGATTCTGACAACGGGCGTTGTGAAAAACGTCTATTACGTGGAGTTTGTTATACAATAATATGGTAAGAATGCGGATGAAATACGTGTAATTTAATATGAGCCAGATATTATCGCAAGATGAGGTCGATGCCCTTCTTAGGGGGGTAAGCGACGGAGAAATAGAGACAGAGCCCGAAGAGATAGCGGACGATTCCGGCGTAGTCGCATACGACCTCACAAGCCAGGAAAGAATCATCCGTGGGCGTATGCCCACGCTCGACATAATCAACCAGCGCTTCTCGCGACTGTTCCGAAACTCCCTCTCATCCGCACTGCGCAAAGTGTTAGACATAAGCGCCGTTTCCACCGATACGGTAAAATTCGGCGAGTTCATAAAATCGTTGCCGGTCCCGGCGTCCCTTCACATCTTCAGGATAGCGCCGTTGAGGGGCTTTGCGCTGATGGTTGCGGAATCGAAACTGGTGTTCGCTCTGGTAGACTCCTTTTTCGGCGGAACCGGCGAGGCGAAAATGAAAATCGAAGGCCGCGACTTCACCACCATAGAGCAAAGGATTATCAAAAAGGTGGTCCTTATGATACTGGAAGACCTTGAAAAGGCCTGGACTCCGGTCCACCCCGTCGAAATGAGCTTCGTCAGGGCCGAGGTCAATCCCCAGTTCGCGGCGATAGTTCCGCCTACCGACGTTGTGGTGGTCGTCCTTTTCGAAGTTGAGATGGATCAGTTCTCCGGCACCATTACCATATGCCTCCCCTACTCAACCATCGAGCCGATAATCGGCAAGCTGAAAGCCGGTTTCCAAAGCGATCAGCTGGAAGTGGACATAGCATGGGTCAAGAGGCTGAGAGAAAGGCTCTCCATGTCCGAGGTAGAAATCAAAGTAAAGCTGGGCGATACCAAAATATCGTCGCGGAATTTTATAAACCTGAAAGTAGGCACTATACTGCCTCTCGATACCGACGTTACCGACGAGCTTATGGTACTTGTATCCGGTGTGGAGAAATTCAAAGGATACCCCGGTGTTGTAAAGGGAAATAAGGCTGTAAAAATATCGACCATAATACCAAGAAATATGTGATATAAAGGGTAAATAGTGGCAGACAAGGAAACCGGCGGCGAAGCAGAAGAAGATCTTTGGGCCGCGGCGGCTGAAGACCTGGAAAAGCAGCGGGAAATGCTGCGTGATGAAGCCGACCAACCCAAAGACGAAGAGGCCGTAGCAGTTTCTCCACCGCCTGCGGCGGCACAGGCGGCTTCCATCCATCCGGGTGACGAAAAGCTCGATTTGATCCTCGATATCCCGTTAAATCTCTCCGTCGAACTGGGCAGGACAAAGATGCTGATAAACGATTTGTTGCAGCTCGGGCAGGGATCGGTTATTGAGCTTACAAAGCTCGTCGGCGAACCGTTGGAAGTGCTGGTGAATGACAAGCTTATAGCTAAAGGTGAAGTCGTTGTGGTCAACGAAAAGTTCGGTGTACGCCTTTCGGAGGTCCTGAGCGCGAAAGAACGCATAGAAACCATGAGATAGCGCCGGTCGGCTGCGGTCTTTGGTATCTTCTAAAACTTTTTAAAGTGTTTTGACAGTCCATTTGGCAGTCCAATGTATTTATCCGAAAAGGAATTTTGTTTGTAATGAAAGACAATGTATCAGGAATTCTGGAAGTAGTCCCAAAAGGATTCGGCTTTTTAAGGTCGATAGAAAACGGCCTCAGAATAACTCCCCAGGACCCATATCTTTCCCCTAAGCTAATACAATCGATGCACCTCAGAACGGGCATGGAGATATTAGGCAGCGGCAAGACGCTTAAAAACCAGCCCAACATCTCGCTGGACACTATCGAAACGGTTGACGGCCTGGACCCTGCCAAGGTATCGAGCCGCCTACCCTTCTTTAAGCTTACGCCGATAGACCCGGTAGAGCATCTAAAGCTGGAATCAGGCAATACCCCGCTATCGACCAGGATAATAGACCTCTTCGTGCCCATCGGAAAGGGGCAAAGGGTGCTGATAGTTTCTCCGCCCAAAGCCGGCAAAACCACGATCATGGAAGAAATAGCCAAAGGCATCAAGACGAACCATCCGGAAGTGTACCTTATAATGTTTCTCATAGACGAAAGGCCGGAAGAATCGACAAACTTCAAGCGCAAAGTCGGCGGAGAGGTAATATCAACCGACTTCGACCAGCCCGTAAGGGACCACATACGCGTATCGCACATCGTTGCCGAGCGCGTTAGAACCCTCGCCGAAGAGGGCAAGGACGTGGTGCTGTTAATCGATTCGCTCACCCGCATGGGGCGGGCCTTCAACCGTGATATCGACAGCCGAGGAAAAACCTTAAGCGGAGGCCTTGCCAGCGGGGCGCTGGAGTTCCCGCGAAAATTCTACGGAGCCGCCAGGAAAATCGAAAACGGCGGAAGCCTTACCATAATCGCCAGCATCCTCGTCGATACCGGCAGCAAAATGGACGAACTCATATTCCAGGAATTCAAAGGCACGGGAAACTCGGAACTCATCCTCGACAGGAGCCTTGCGGATATACGCGTCTTCCCCGCAATAGATTTCCAGAGGTCGGGCACCCGCAAGGAAGAAAAACTGATCCCATGGGAAAAGCTGAGAAAAATTTCCCTGCTGAGACGCGCGATGCTGGACGACAGGCGAGGCGAAAAATACAAGAAGTTCCTTAAAAAGTTCGCCGAGGCCGAAACGAACAAGGAGTTCCTGGAAACCATCCCGATGCCGTAGAGCCGATAACGTCGCCCGGCGCAATAGGCAAACACCCCGTTATTTTCTCTTAACAAAAGTGTGATGTAGATCGCACTTATATGGTAGAATTATATCGAGAGGAACAAGTAAATGGGGCTACATGGGGAACGATTCGGTTTAAATAAACAGTCTGGCACGGGGGTAGGCGTGTTTCTTGATGGCCGGTATGGGAAAAAGGAAAACAACCTTATGATCCATGCGTCACCTTCTTTAAGTAAGAGATTGATCCGATTATCCACGATGCCAAGAAGGGAAATAATCCCTTGAAAAAGCGGGCTATGAATGGTTGGGAAAAGTATTAATGGGAGGAACTAAAATGAGTTATAAAAAACCGGATGTAAAAGAAAAATACGACAACTACATCGGCGGGAAATGGGTTCCGCCGGTCGGTGGAGAGTATTTTGACAATCCCTCTCCGATAGACGGGAAAAATTTCACCACTGCGGCCCGTTCCAAAAAGAAGGACGTGGAAAAGGCGTTGGAAGCGGCGCATTCGGCCAAAGAGGCCTGGGGAAATACCTCAGCCGCAGAGAGGAGCCTTGCTCTCCTGAAAATTGCAGATGTAATTGAAAAGAACCTCGACATGCTGGCCACGGTGGAAACATGGGACAACGGAAAACCGGTTCGGGAAACCACAAATGTTGATATGCCGCTTGTCGTTGATCATTTTCGCTATTTCGCTGGCGCGATTCGGGCGGAAGAGGGAACTGTTTCGGAGTTAGACGCCAACACAGTATCCATGCATATCAAGGAACCGCTGGGGGTTGTGGGACAGATTATCCCCTGGAACTTCCCTCTTTTGATGGCGACGTGGAAACTTGCTCCCGCCTTGGTGGCTGGTAACTGCGTGGTTTTGAAACCGGCCGAGCAGACACCGGTCAGCATAATGATTTTCATGGAGCTTATTGAAGGCATTCTCCCTGAAGGCGTGCTTAACGTTATTACTGGTTTCGGCCCTGAAGCGGGAAAACCGTTGGCCTCTTCTCCGAATATAGCCAAAATTGCTTTTACCGGAGAGACGACAACAGGCCGTTTGATCATGCAATACGCCTCTGAAAACCTTATTCCCGTTACATTGGAACTGGGAGGGAAATCGCCCAATATTTTCTTTGAGAGCATCATGGCCGCCGATGATGAATTCTTCGACAAGTGTTTGGAAGGAGTTACTTTGTTTGCGGTTAACCAGGGGGAGGTCTGCACATGTCCTTCTAGGGTGTTGATTCAAGAGTCCATTTACGACAAGTTCATGCCAAAAGTTTTGGAAAGGGTAAAGGCGATCAAAATGGATCATCCGATGGATCCTTCGACAATGATGGGCGCCCAGACTTCAAACGACCAGTATGAAAAGATCAAGTCCTATTTGAAACTGGGCAAGGATGAAGGCGCGGAACTCCTGATCGGCGGAAACACCAAAACCATTCCGGGACTGGAAGGCGGCTACTATATTGAGCCGACCCTTTTTAAAGGGCATAACAAAATGAGAATCTTTCAGGAGGAAATATTCGGCCCGGTTGTTTCCGTAACGACTTTCAAGGACGAAGCCGAAGCCGTTGAAATCGCCAACGACACGCTGTATGGTCTGGGTGCGGGAGTTTGGACGAGAGATACCCATCAGGCCTATCAGGTCGCCCGTGCCGTAAAAGCGGGTCGGGTTTGGGTGAATTGCTTCCACTTATATCCCGCGCATGCCGCTTTCGGCGGTTATAAAAAATCAGGTTTCGGACGCGAGACTCATCTGATGATGCTTGACCACTACAGACAGACAAAAAACATGCTTATTTCGTTTGATAAAAAAGCGATGGGTTTCTTTTAATCCGGCCTTTTTGAGGAACGGTGAGGCGTGAAGCCCAGGCGTGTGCTGGTTACCGAGGAGGCCAAAAAGGTTATAGATAAGCTGAGGGAGGAAAATGGCGATCTGATGTTTCATCAAAGCGGGGGGTGTTGCGACGGTTCCGCGCCGATGTGCTTTCCCAAAAATGAATTCAGGATCGGAAGCAGTGACGTTTGGCTGGGAAATATTCATCGCTGTGATTTTTATATGTCGAAAGATCAGTTTGAATATTTAAAATCTTTCCAGCTTACAATTGACATAGTGCCGGGAAGAGGTTCCAGCTTCTCTATTGAAATCCCCCTTGGCTTGAGATTTATAACCAGGTCGCGTCTCTTTACGGAAGAGGAAATGAAGGAAATTGGGGTCACCCCTTGACATTTGACAAAACCACCGTCGAGGAATACATCCCTACAGCGCTTCAATAAACACCAACCGCTGATCAAGTCGGCAAGGCTTCGGGCGGGGCTTTGCCCATTGGAAAAGTTTTTTCAGTAATTGTAATATGTAGGCATGGTTCGAACTTCCGTATTTCTTTTTGCGTTCGCGGCATTCCTGGTTCCAACGATGTCTTTTGCCGAAATATACAAATGCACCGATAAAAACGGCAGTTGGCATTTTTCCGATACGCGTTCCGGCCTGCCCGAATCGTGCAGGAGAAAGGCGCGTGTATCCGAAACACCTTCCGAAAGCTCCAAGAAACAAAAGAAGACAAAAATCGCACCGCCCGATAAAGGCGGCGGATATCAGGTAAAGGCGAATATTAAATTGGTAAAGGAAAAGGACAAACCGTTTTTAAAAATCGACGGCACGGTCGGCGGAGGCCCGATCTGCGCCAGCGCCGAAGTAAAGATGATGGCAAAGGGCGATACGATGTCTAGGGGCGGGGAGCTTGACGAAATCACAAAGGAATTTTCCGCAAATATCGGGAGCATCGGCGGGCCGTTCAAAAAAACGTTTTTAACCAAGGTTGAGGTTACCGGCGCCGACGGCTTCCGGACGTTCAACTGGAGGCTTATAAAAACCGAGGTGCTCTGCGTTAAAGAATCGCGGAGCCAAGGCCAGGACATCTGGTAACGGCGTATTCAGGAACGCGCCTTTCTCACGGCCCTGAAGTTGGTTACAACCGATGCCACAAGCGCAATAAGGAACAGGGGGCCCACCAGCCATTCTAGCGTGTGCGCCTGAATATCCAGGCCGGTAAGCGTATCCACGAGATACTTGATATATGAATCGGGCAGGTCGCTCTGGCCGAGCTTCATTTTCACTTCCCAGTGGAGGTGTGTAAGGGGGCAGTACCCAATGCCGTACCATATCCCCAAAATAAACCAGGAAAACCCCGTCAAGAGAAGGGTTACAAGATTGGCCTTGCGGGTTTTTTCCCATAACCAGCCGAAAAGGTTAAACACAACAAGGAAAGAGTGAAAAGCGAATAAAAATTTGTCCAAGAATATCATCCACATACCCGTTATTTCCCAAAAATGCTGATGTTAATACTTTAGACCTGAAATCGGATTTTTGCACCCCCGTGTAACCTTTTCGCCTGCCATACGTCTTACTGGACAAATGCTAAATAAAAAGGAGGCCATAGCGATGAACCAGCAGATGATGGGTGAGATGATGAAACAGTGTTTCAACAAAGGTGAAAAACCGGATATGGAGCAGATGAAGAAGTTAATGGAAAACTGCGGGTGCTGTTCGCCCGGTATGTTCGGTGCGCAGGACGCGCAAGGCGAAAAAAAAGAACCTTCCAAAAAGGAAGGAGCGAGCGATGAGTAAATCATCGCCCTCTTTTACAATCGAAGTCGAAGGAGTAAAAGGAAGCTGTGCCGCCGGAGATAAGTACGGTAGCGCGAATATGGCCGGAGGGAAGATTCCCGTCCTGTCGTGCGAAGGCGCTTGCGTAAAGGGCGAGGTCGCGCGGCTTGCCGCAAACATGGTCGGCAAGGAAGAGCCGTACCGCCGCGCCTGCCACGGCGAAATAATGACGGTGCCATATTCGTCGCAGTCCGAATGGGCGAAAAAAGCCGAAAAGACCGTCGTCATCGACGGCTGTTTCCTCAGGTGCCATGGCAGGATGCTGAAAGATATCGTAGGCGGGGAGAACCTGATACAGTTCGACGCCCTCTCGATATCCAAAAAATACACTGACCTTTACGGCATCGACGAAGTGCCGGAAGAAGAACGCATCGAGACTGCCCGGATGGTAGCAAACACGGCGCTGGCAAGGCTTAAAGAACACGAACAGACCGCAGAACAATCGGTTTGCGGCTAAAACGTGAAGGAGATGGTGCAAATGTGTTTCTTTTTTAGTTTACTTCCCGCAACGGTATGGGTGGTGGTAGGGTATTTTATCCTTTTTTCTTCCACTAAAACGGAAGGAAACGTGCAAAAGTTTGGCCGGGGTCTGGCCGTTTGGGTTTTCATCATTGCGGCGTTTTTCCCGATCATGGGCGCTTACGTAACCCTGTCGGGACTTTGCCCTTTTGAAAAAATGATGGGCGGTTAAAACGTCCGCCATAAAGGAGGTGATAAACGATGTTTGGTGTGGAATATTTTCACGGAGGTTGGATATGGGCGACACCTTTTATATTCATGGCGGTTATGTGCTTTTTGATTATGAGAGGTGGTAAAATGCAAAAAGGAATGGGGTGCATGCATTCTATGTCAGGCGAACGGTCCGGCGGTCACGGTCATGGCCGGAACGACGCCGAGTCGCCCATCGATTTGGCGGCGAGCCGTTATGCCGCCGGAGAGATCGGCAAGGAGGAATACGACAGCATCGTGAATAGACTTACGGGAAAATGAAAACTTCCGAAAGCGCTGTAAGCCTTGATGAAACGCTTGCCCATTACAGGCCGCGGATAGCGTCGTTCATCAACAGGGTTATTTACAATTCAACCGACGTCGACGATCTGACGCAGGAGACCCTTATAAGGGTCTCCAGGGGCTGGGACAGGTTCCGGGGCGACGGCAAGCTGTCGACATGGATATTCCAAATCGCGTCGAACGTATGCGTCGATTATTTCCGGGCGAAATCTTCCCGGCCCGAACTTTCCGGCAAGGACGAAGAAAGCCCGGAACTTTCCAAAACGGATAACGTAATGCAATCACTCGAACAAAAAGAGATGAGCGACTGCGTCCACGAGGTGATGGAAGGACTGCCGGACGCCTACCGGCAGGTGCTGATACTCCACGACATTGAGGGTGTGAAGCTAAAAGATATCGCCACATCTGAAGGCGAGACAATGAATAACATCAAGGTGCGCGTGCACCGCGCGCGCAAGAAATTCCGTGCCATACTGGAAAACGCATGTGTCTTTGAGAACGACAGCCGCAACATCCTGCTTTGCGAACCGAAAGTCCCTTGCAAGGGCAAAACGGATAATTAGCCGCGCCGCCCGCCCCCGCCGTTCTTCCCTTAGTCGCCTTAGTTCATGTCCCCATGTCGCACTTCGACCACCTAAAGGTGGCAGGCAAGCTCAGCATGACATAGGGGGACGCCTGCGTTACTGCGGCGCGTTTTCGGGTTGGAGCTTTCGCTTAACGGGAATTTTAAGCAGATAGCCGGGCGGGATTTCGTCTTTTTCCCTCATGGCGTTCATCACCGCTATCTCGAAAGCCATCGCTTCGTCGCCTGCCACGTCCCTTGCGATCTTGCGGAAGTCGTCACCCTTGCTCGACGTGTACAAAGCTATAACGTACGGCGGCGGCAGTTTAGCGCGTTTGTTCCCCTTCCCGTAGGTTAATCCCTCAATCATCGTCAGGTATTCGTCGCGTTTTATCTCAACCTTCCCCCCCCGGTTTTTCAGCACGTCGGCTTTTTCCCTTGCCCTAATGATGCGCTCTATCGTTTCAGGATGCGATGCCATGAAACCGTGATACTCCGAACCGGACATCCGCCTCTTGAACTGGAGCATCCGGAAGAATTTTGCGTGTTCCCCCGGGTCGTAGCCGGCGTCGTAGGCGTATATCAGGCCGAATTCGTCGGATTGCATTTCCATCTCTCTTCCGTAGCCGGCGCTTGCCATCTGCGAAACTTGGACGCCGGCGGTGACCCATGCGGCAACGTCACTGGCGCTCTGCCCCGAGGCGATCCCCGCGCCCACGCCGGCCAAGACAACGAGCATGTCCTTCAGGCTTTTCTTCATGGCCTTGAAGGCATGATGCCCTATAACGTGGCCTATCTCGTGGCCCAATACGCCCGCAAGCGCCGCCTCGCTGTCCAGATACGCCAGCATTCCGCGCGTAATGTAAATGTAGCCGCCGGGAAGGGCGAACGCGTTAAGCATCGGATCGTCAACTACCGTGAAGTGGAACTTGAACATCGGGTCTTCTATCGATTCAAGGAGTTTTTGCCCGATCCTTTCAATGTATTCCTGAAGTTTTTCGTCTTCATAGACGCCAAAATGCTCCTTAACTAATTTATCCGAACTCTTGCCGGCTTTTTCTTCGTCTTCAAGGCTGATGTCGGCCCACGCCGGGAAAGCGATGGAAAATACGAGAAGCAATATTAGCAGGCATCTTTTTAAAAACCATTTCATTGTTTTTATATTATAACTTTTCTGGTACAAATGAGGCGTGATAAATAACCCGATGCAGTTCGGCGGACTGAACGTAAGCTATAAAGACGCCGAAATTGCAATCCTGCCCGTTCCCTACGAAGGCACCGTAACGTACCGGAAAGGAACGTGGAAAGGACCGGAGGCGATAATTGGCGCCTCGGTTAACGTGGAGACTTACGATTTTTTGACCGGATACGATTACTCGACGATAAAGGCGGCGACGCTTGAAGCGATAGAGCCAGGCTTGGGAACGCCGGAAAATGTCGTGCAAAAGATCGAAAAAAGGGTAACGGAAATTCTTAGCGACGGCAAAACGCCTTTCATCTTCGGCGGCGAACATTCCGTAACGCCTCCGGCGGTAAGGGCCGTTGCCGCCATGCATGATATCGGAGTCGTTCAGATAGACGCTCACGCCGATTTGCGCGATAAGTACGGCGGCACAAAACACAGCCATGCGTGCACAATGGCGAGAGTGCGCGAAACCGCGCCCGCAGTCCAGATTGGAATACGGAGCTGCTCCATTGAAGAAGGCGAACGGATAAAACGCGAAGGGCTGGCCGTATTGGGAGTGGATGAAACGCTTGAAGGCGGCAACTTCAGGAGCGCGCTCGATGCCCTGCCGGGAAAGGTTTACCTTACAATCGATGTGGACGGCATCGATCCCTCCATCATGCCCTCCACCGGCACGCCCGAACCCGGCGGCTTTAACTGGAAAGAGATAACGCGCATAGTGCGCACCGTAGGCGAAACCAAAAAGATTGTTTGCGCCGATATAGTCGAGCTTTCGCCTATCGAAGGGCTGCACGCGCCCGACTTCGTGGCGGCAAGGCTGGCGTTTTGCGTTCTTGCCGAGATGGCCGACATGGCGAAATGACGGATCAGCTCTCGCTCGAATTTTCAAAAAAACCCGTCGAAAAGCGCGTTGTGGTTTTCGACCTCGAAACGCAGTTAAGCGCGGACGAAGTAGGCGGATGGAACAACAAACACCTGATGCGCGTCGCCGTGGGAGTGGTTCACGATTCGCTGAGCGGCGAGTTTAAGGTTTTTTATGAAAACACTATCGGCGACCTTGTAGAACTTCTGAAAGCTTCCGACCTGGTAGTAGGTTTTAATTCGCGCAACTTCGATTACGGCGTACTGCAAGGTTACACCGACGAACCGCTTTCGAAAACGCTTCCGACATTCGACATACTGGAGGAAATCCAAAAAGAGCGCGGCTTCAGGATAAAGCTCGACAATTTGGCGCGGAACACGCTCGGCGCGGCCAAGAGCGCCGACGGCCTGCAATCGCTGAAATGGTTCAAGGAAGGGAAGCTGGACCAGATACGCGATTACTGCATACAAGACGTAAAGGTAACGCGGGATATTTTCAAACATGGTTTAGAGAAAGGTTTTTTGTTTTATTCGGACAAGAAGGGCAAGAAGCTGGAACTAAAAACCAATTGGAATTTAAACAACCATTATAAAAAGCGGGGGTAGGGGACTCCCACAAATGTCACCCTGATGATCTTCCCATGTCACCATTTGCTGTCGCGTTTCGACAAGCTCAACGTGACAGCTTCTTGTCACCCTGCCTGTCCTGAGGAACGAAGGGAACTTACCTGCCTTTAGGTGGTCGGGGGGGATTAATCGCCGTCGCCGTTACTTTGTAATCAAATAACTTTCTATTCGCGGCTTTGCCGAAGTTGTTGTGCACTTTCACCCTAAAGGGCACAAGTAAAGTGCGTGGCACGGGAATTGACTTATCTATGTGCGTAGTCGTCATTTGACGGCATTTTTGACGCTTTTTAGTGGAGGAGATTGTGAAACGGTTGGTAATTTTGACGATGGCGGCGGTAATCGCCATTTTTTCGTCCTACAATGCGGCGACTGGCGCGAAGCTGAATAACTTTAAAAACCTTACCGCTTATAAAACTGGCGACGAGTTCTGGCTGGTGATGAGCTTCGACGGCAAGCCGAAGAGCGCCGTCAAATATTTTGAAAAATCCATTCAGGTAGACGTAACCGACGCGCAGACAAACCCGGCAAGAAAAATTTTCGACGTAAGCAACGCCGGTATAGACAAGATAAAGATATATCAATTCGATTCCAAAACGGTAAGGATTCGCATTTTTCCCATTGACGGCGACGCGGAATCGTTAAAAAACAGAATCACATTTTCCGTAAAGGAAGGTAAGCTGACCGCAAAGCTTTCCCC
>JAZFVB010000196.1:0-4514 GCA_036447515.1 Nitrospinota bacterium | reverse complement strand
TAAATACAACACAAATAGCCATCGCAAAAAACACGCGCGAAATCTCCGATCACGAATTTGCAACAAAGGTCATGGAGGTCCTTACACGGACGCAGAAAACATACTGGAGCCTGGTTGCGCTTAACAAGGAACTTAAAGTGCGGGAGGAATCTCTGGAGCGCGCCAAAGACTTCCTTGAAAGAATAGAGCTACAGGTGAAAGTCGGCGTTTTGGCCCCCATAGAAATAACGGCCGCAAAGGCCGTGATAGCGGTGCGAGAGGAAGCGCTTATTGAAGTGCGCCACGGGATAAACAATACCCAGGACGAACTGAAAGCTCTTTTAAACAGGCCGGACGCACAGCCTGGCAGTCCGGTAATCTTCGAAACAACGGACGAGCCTGTTTACAAAAAAGTGGCGCTAAGGCTGGACCTGCTAAAAGAAATGGCCTTTGAAAACCGGCGCGATTACATGCAGGCTTCGCTTGCAATCGACAGCAAACGCAAAGAACTGGAATTCAACAAAAACCAGCTCAAGTGGTCCTTTAACCTTACGGGCGGCGCAACGCTTTACGGTACCAGGGGGGGCGGGAAAACGATAACCGATACATACACGGGAACGACGGGAACCAGCCAGTTAGACGGAAGCGTCGCGGATGCAGGTTCCGACATGGCATCGGGAAGGTACTACGACTTATCCGTAGGCCTGGTTGCCGAATACCCTTTATACAACAGGAAGGCAAAGAGCAACGTAGCAAAAAACGTAATGGAACTGAGCCAGGCGGAAACCCGATTCATGAGCCTCAGGCAGGGTATAGAGGTTGAAGTCCTTTCGGCCTCGCGCGCGGTAAAAACCGCAGAGCAGAAAATACATGCGTCTCGCGCATCGAGCGTCCTTGCGGAGAAAAAACTGGAGGCCGAAACGAAGAAATACGATGTCGGCGCCTCCACTATCTTTACGGTGCTGGAATATCAAAACGACCTGGCGGCGGCGCAGAGTAAAGAAATAAATGCGGTTACAGACTACATCAAAGCGCTTGCGCAGCTCGACCTTGCAACCGGCATGGTGCTGAAAAAACACAACGTGTCGATTGAATAATCGTCAAAATGGTTTTTAGGTGGGAACGACAAAAGTTCTTCTATACGAAAAAAGCTCTCACCGTACGGAGGGCCTGAGGCAAATTCTTGAAGAGGCCGGTTACCGCGTCCGCGCCGCTTTTTATCCTTCAGAAGCGGAGAAGGCGGCGCAAAACGATTCGTTCGACGTCCTCATAGCCGGTTTCGACAATTTCCCCCTGCCGCAGTCTCTTGAAAAAATCACCACGATAATACTGGCGCCCGACGGAAGGTATCAAGAGGTCGACGCCATAGCGCGGCGCAAAAGCCCTCCCTTGACGTGCATAACCTACCCGCTGGAAAAGGAAACGGCGCTAAGGCAGATCAAAGGGGTTCTGCAAAAAAAAGAACGGGCGGTAGGCGTCCCGCGCGAACAGCCGGAAAAACTTATGCCCGAAATAATCGGCCGGTCGGATGCGATGCAAAAAGTTTTTCAAACCATAGCATTGGCCGCAAAGTTCCCCAGCACCGTCCTTATCCTCGGCGAAACGGGAACGGGAAAGGAGCTTGCCGCGCACGCCCTCCACAGGCTTGGCGGCAGGGCCGAACGGCCGTTCATTGCCATAAACTGCGCGGCCATTCCCGAAAGCCTGCTGGAAAGCGAACTCTTCGGTTACGAAAAGGGGGCCTTTACCGGCGCGGACAGGCGGCGGGCCGGAATGTTTGAAGCCGCGCATGGCGGAACATTATTTCTCGACGAAATCGGCGAAATGCCGCAAAGCCTTCAGGCAAAACTTTTGCGCGTGCTGGAAACAAAGAACTTTTACAGGCTTGGGGGAACCGATTTGGTACAGGTCGATACGCGCGTAATATGCGCGACGAACCGCGACGTACTGGAACTCGCCGGGCATGGGGGGTTCCGGCGCGATCTCCTTTACCGAATAAACGTGGTCTCCGTTACGATGCCGCCTCTGCGGGAAAGGGTAGAGGACATTATGCCGCTTGCCGAACATTTTTTGAGGCAATATTCAAAATTGCACAACTCGCCCGCCAAAAAGTTTTCCGCCAGGGTAATTGAGAAAATGAAGATGAATCCCTGGCCCGGCAACGCTCGCCAGCTCAAGAATTCGGTCGAACGTTCGGCCATTCAGTGCAGAGGGAAGACGGTGGAAGAAATAGATTCAGGCGCCGTTCCGGGACCTGTCGGGCGGGGGCTGGACATAAAAGGCCTGGTAGGTATGGACTTTGGGGAAATGAAGGAACACGTGCTGGCCCATTACGAATTGGAATATATCAGGGCGCTTCTTAAACAGGGCGGCGGCTCCATACAAAGCGTCTGCGCCCAAAGCGGCATGGACCGAAAAACGCTATACAGAAAGATGAAACAGTACGGGCTGGATAAAAAGGACTTCAAATAAGTGAAAACCCTCTGGATTCCCGCCGTACACCTTCCGCACGGCAAGGAGATATTCAAGAACTCCTCTTTACGCCCGAAGGCCAATAAAAAATTACTGAAATGCTATGGCGAAAGGGCTCTTTTGCAATGCAGGCCGGGCGATGCCATAGTTCTTGCAAATATGCCGGAAGAAGACTACCTTCGCTTCCTTCTTGACCGAGGTATCGGCGCCGAAAAAATAATCGTGTGCGGCGGCGAACACGACAACCTGGCGCAGGACATCCTGGCGGACGATACCGTAATGGCGCGAATTGCCGAGGAAGCTAAAAACGCGGGGGCCGTCAGGTTTTACATACACCTTGAAGAGGAATATGAAATCGCCCGGCGCATCGGCTTTGAGGGACAACCGATGCATCCCGCCCTTACGCGCACGTTCAACACGCTCTACTTTCTCGAACGCCTTGAAGAAGACCTCGGAATACCGCACATTGAACGGACTATGGCGCGTTCTTCCAGGTTTTACGGTCCTGCCGCATCGATGCTCGAAAAACACGGCGCGGTTTTCGTGCGCGGCAACGAAAGCTGCGGCGGCTCGCAGGCTTACGTGATAAGGAGCGAAGGCGATCTGAAGAAAGTTGAAAAGCAAATTTTCCGCAACAGCCGGATTACCCGCTATTACCTAAGTCCCCTGCTGGATGTTTCCGAAAGCTGGAACGTCCAGTACGAGTTCGTTAAGGGGAAAAGTTTTTCCCTGACCGGCGCGAGCAGGCAGATTCTCAACGGAGGATACGCCCACGCCGGAAACAGCGGCGGCGACAGCCCCCCTCGCGGGCTTATGGAATGCGCCGATAAATTTGGAAGGCGTCTCATGGAAATGGGGGCGGCGGGCACGGTTGGCATAGATTTCGTTTCGAGCGGCGGCGGCGTTTTCCCAGTTGAGATTAACGCCCGCGAGAACACTTCCTCGCCGGCGATTTCCGCATACCGGATGCTCAAGGAAAAAACGCGTGGGAAAATACTATTCAAAATCGTCAAGCTGGCGGTGCCGCGCGGCACGACATTCGCCGATTTCCGCAAAGCTTTAGGGGAAGATATGCTCTTCGATCCGGACAGCGGACGCGGCGTTCTGCCTTACCATTTCGATGCATGCATCGTTACGGGTAACCTGGATGCCGCCGTATTCGCCCGCAACAAAGCGGAGTTGGAAAGTGCGGTTAATAGCCTTGAAAAAGCCATATGATATAATTTCTAACGGCGGGTAGATGTAGACAGTCTTGTTTTAGAGGGAATGCGCTTGGGAAAATTTTTTGAGATTTTAAGCCTTATTCGAATCCGGCACTGGGTTAAGAACATATTCGTTTTCAGTTCAATAGTATTCTCAAAGGAGCTTCACAACCCGGACCTGTTGGTTAAAATATCGGCGGCGTTTCTCATATTCTGCCTTTTGTCAAGTTCAATATATCTATTCAACGACATAAAAGACATCGAGGAGGATAAAAACCATCCCATAAAGAAAAACCGGATGCTCCCGTCAGGCAGGCTCAGCGTTGGGCTTGCGTGGATTCTTTTCTTTGTGTTTGGAACGGTTTCGATACTGGGTTCTTGGCTGATCAACATTGAGTTTTTCACTCTGGCCGTGACCTTTTTCGTCCTTAACTTACTTTACACCATCCACCTCAAGCACATAGTCATAATCGACGTATTCGTAATCGCGACGGGCTTTCTTATTCGTGTAGTCGCCGGAGCCTATGCAATAACCGTCGAGCCTTCCGATTGGCTCTTTATCTGCTCGTTTTTGCTTGCGCTTTTTCTCGGCTTTTGCAAAAGGCGGCACGAGCTTGTCCTTTTGGAAGCGGCCGCCGGCAATCACCGAAGAGTTCTGGAGAAGTACAGTCCGTATTTCCTGGACCAGATGATAGCCGTCGTTACTTCGGCGAGCGTGGTGTCGTACATTCTCTACACGGTAAGCCCCGAAACGCAGGCACAGTTCGGCACAACAAACATGATTTTTACTTTCCCGTTCGTGATATACGGTATTTTCCGTTACCTCTATCTCGTGCATCAACGTGAAAAGGGCGGCAGCCC
>JAZFVB010000195.1:0-4553 GCA_036447515.1 Nitrospinota bacterium | reverse complement strand
CCTTTCGGGGTATGTTTTTTCCAGCTTCGCCAGAAGTTCGTTTTCCGGCATGTCGATTTCCTCGAAGCCGAAACTTCCGGTTTCCAGGGAACGCACGGCCTTCTGGAGCGATTCCTTGAAAGTCCTGCCTATCGCCATCGCTTCGCCTACCGACCTCATCTGCGAGGTGAGCATGAAGTCCGTCTGCGGGAACTTTTCGAAATCGAACCTCGGTATCTTCACTACGCAGTAGTCGATGGTCGGCTCGAAAGACGCGGGCGTTTTTTTTGTGATGTCGTTTGGTATTTCGTCGAGCGTAAACCCGATGGCGAGCTTCGCGGCGATTCTTGCAATAGGAAATCCGGTAGCCTTCGACGCCAGCGCGGAGGAGCGCGAAACGCGCGGGTTCATTTCGATAACAATCAGCTCGCCCGTTTTTGGGTTAACGGCGAACTGTATGTTCGAGCCGCCGGTGTCGACGCCTATCTTTCTTATTATTGCGATGGCGGCGTTGCGCATTATCTGGTACTCGCGGTCGGTGAGTGTTTGAGCGGGCGCTATCGTAATGCTGTCGCCGGTGTGTATGCCCATCGGATCGAAGTTTTCTATCGAACAGATTATGACGACGTTGTCCTTGTTGTCGCGCATTACCTCCAGCTCGAATTCCTTCCATCCGAAAAGCGCTTGCTCTATCATCACCTCGCTCACGGGGCTTTGCGCCAGGCCGAATTCTATCTGATCGATTGTTTTTTCCCTGTGAGTTCCTTCGGCCTCGCCGTCTTCCCTTGGCAAAAGAACACTGCCGCCCGCGCCGCCCAGCGTGAACGAAGGGCGAATGATGGCGGGCAGGCCCGTGTGTTCAAGCGAGGCAAGCGCGTCTTCAACGTTGTTTACAATGGCGCTCTTCGGAACGCCCAGCCCGATTTCCTCCATCGCCGTTTTGAACTCCAGCCTGTCTTCGGCCCTTTTGATCGATTCGGGGTTTGCGCCGATCATCTCCACGCCATGCTTTTCAAGAACTCCCCTTTTGGCTAATTCCATGGCGAGGTTAAGGGCCGTCTGACCGCCGACGGTTGGAAGGAGGGCGTCGGGCTTTTCCCTTTCTATTATCTTTTCCATGACCTCGGGCGTCAGGGGTTCTATGTAGATACGGTCTGCGGAATCGGGATCGGTCATTATAGTGGCGGGGTTGGAGTTGGCAAGGATAACGCGTATCCCCTCTTCCATTAGCGCCTTTGCGGCCTGCGTCCCGGAATAATCGAACTCACACGCCTGGCCGATCACGATAGGCCCGGCGCCTATTATCAGCACGCTTTTAATATCTTTTCTTTTAGGCATTACTGGAAGTTGTATATGTCTTTTACTTCAATCTGCCTCGACCGCCGCCATTTGAGCTGCATGGCATGAAGCCGCACGAAAAAATCCGGCCCAAAGCCCACACTATGGCGCTTTTTGAACGCGTTCTTTATAAGCTTTTCAGCCGATTTCGGATGCAGGCAGTAGGTGTACGAAAAAAAATGGCTGTTTCCCGCGGCGATTATGCGCGTTTCAAAGAGATCGCCTTTTTCGAAAATCTCGTCGTCCGTAACCCAAAACGATTCCCCGCCGGCAAGGTCCTTTACCTTAATCATTCCCTCCTTCAATCCTTTTACCGCGAAAACGGAGTGCAGATGCTTTGAAATCGTCATGCGGGAAACCATCTCTTCCGATGAAAATCGGTCGCGATTTTCATTTATATACATCGTGAAAACCGTATCCGACCCCATGGTCTCCGAGCGGAAATCGAAGACGAACCACTCCAGAAACGTATTCATCCGCTGTTCGAAATCGGAGTCGTCTTCATAAACCCCGCCGACCTTTCCGAAATAGTGTTCCTTTGCAAGCCCGAGAAAACTGGAGTTCCCTCCGGTGGAAGCGAACTCAAGTATTTCGTCCAGCACCTTGCGGACTTTCTGGCGTCCCGCATTGTCCGGCTTGGCGCCTAATGAAAACGGCCATGCTCCCACCGGTCAGGCCTTCCTTTCTTCCATCATCTTCATGAAACGGTCGAAATGCGGGAAGGTGTCGTGCGGTCCCGGCGCGGCCTCCGGGTGATACTGCACCGAAAAGGCCGGGAGCTTTTTGTGCCGTACTCCTTCCACCGTTCCGTCGTAAAGGCTTTTGAGGGTGAGTTCCAGCTCGCCGGGCAGCGACTTGAGGTCTACGGCGAAACCGTGGTTCTGCGACGTAATGTGGACGATATTGCCGTTTTCCAAATCGATCACGGGATGGTTAATGCCGCGATGGCCGAACTTCAGCTTGAAAGTAGTTGCGCCGAGCGCGAGGCAGAGTATCTGGTGGCCGAGGCAAATGCCGAATATCGGAACTTTGCCCAGAAGGTCTTTTACCGTTTTTGCCGCGTAGGGAACGGCATCCGGATCGCCCGGGCCGTTGGAGAGGAAAAGACCATCGACACCGAGCGCCATTATTTCATCGGCCGGCGTAGATGCAGGCAATTTTATTACACGGCATCCCCTTTCGCCGAGATGCCGTATTATGTTTGTCTTAATTCCCAAATCCAGCGCCGCGACTGTAAATTTAGTATCTTTTATCGCCTTAAAGCCTTTTCCAAGCTCCCAAAGGCCTTGCGTATATTCCTTTTTCTCCTTGCACGTTACTTTCGCCGCCATATCCTGCCCTTTAATAGGAGGAATTTTTTTTGCTTTTTCAACCAGCTTTTTCGGGTCATGTCCGGGCATAGATGAAATAACGCCGCGCATTGCTCCCAGGCTTCGGATATGGCGCGTAATGGCGCGCGTGTCCACTTCCGTTAAGGCCACTATATTTTGTTCCTTCAAATAACCGTGAAGGTCTTTTTGGTTCCTGAAATTGCTGGGCATGCGGCTTTTTTCCCTTACCACGAAACCCCGAACCTGTATTTTGTGTGATTCGCCGTCTTCGTCGTTCGTTCCCGTATTGCCGATAAGGGGGCTGGTCATTACGACTATCTGGCCGTGGTACGAAGGGTCGGTGAGAATCTCCTGGTATCCGCTTAAGCCTGTGTTGAATACGACTTCGCCCGACGTTTCGCCTTGTGCGCCGAAACCGTCGCCGGCAAAAATCCGTCCGTCTTCGAGCGCAAGGGTTGTCTTCATAAATTCATTGGATTGTACACTACCCCGCCGCCGACCAACGTCAGTATATTTTTCCCTTTGAGGTTCATTCCCGCGAACGGGGAATTTCGCCCCTTGCTTAAAAACGATTCGACATCAACGGCCCATTCCTTATTCATATCGAATATAGATATGTCGGCGGGAGAACCTTTTTTCAGGCTGCCTCCGGGAAGGTTAAATATCTCTGCGGGGCGTTTCGATAAAAGCTCTATAAGGCGTGACAGCGGTATGAGTTTATCGTGTACAAGTTGCATCGATACGCCGAGCGCGGTCTCCAGCCCGACTACGCCGAACGGCGCCGTGTCCAGCTCCAGCTCCTTCTCCCACTTGGCGTGCGGCGCGTGGTCGGTTGCGATGGCGTCAATGGTCCCATCCCTGATGCCTTCCTTTAAAGCTTCAACGTCCTCTTCCATCCTCAGCGGCGGGTTCATTTTGTACGTCGCGTCCAGCGATTCCATCACGCTTTCATTGAGGGCGAAGTGATGCGGCGTTACCTCGCAGGTTACCTTTATGCCTTTGGCCTTTGCGGCGCGGACGGCTTCCACCGTTTCCTTTACCGATATGTGCGCCAAGTGAATGGGGCGCCCGATGTAGCACGCTATAGAGATATCCCTTTCGGCAATGCTGCCTTCCGCGATTGCCGGTATGGCCTTTACGCCGTACTGCGCGGCCACCCTGCCTTCGTTGATTATTCCGCCTCTTGCAAGGTGTTCGTCCTCGCAGTGCTCTATAAGCGTAAGGCCGAACATGGAGGCGTATTCCATGGCGTTCCTTAAAAGCCCGGCATCCATCACGCACCTGCCGTCGTCCGATATGGCGACGATTCCCGCCTCTTTCATCCCGCCAATTTCGGCAAGTTCTTTTCCCTTAAGACCTTTCGTTACCGCGCCTATGGGGTAAACGCGCGCGGCTCCGGCCTTTTCGGCTTTTCTTATAATCATGCGCGTAACCGTTCCGTTGTCGTTTACGGGATCGGTGTTAGCCATGGCGCACACCGCCGTAAAGCCCCCGGCCGCGGCGCTTATCGCGCCCGTGGCAATGGTTTCCTTGTATTCGTATCCCGGCTCGCGCAGATGAACGTGCAGGTCTATGAATCCGGGGGAAACGACAAGGCCAGCCGCGTCGATAACCCTTGCTTTTTTTGCCGCGATGTTATTTCCTACTTCGGCTATCTTGCCCTCTTCAATCAGGACGTCGGCCTGCTTGTCGATTCCGCTTGCCGGATCGCACACCCGCCCGTTTTTAATAATGATCGATTCGCCCGTTTTGCCCATTAATCCGTGCCCCCGCAAAGGAGGTAGAGCACGGCCATCCGCATAGCCACGCCATGCGTTACCTGATAGAGGATTACCGAGTACGGCCCGTCGGCGACCTCGGAAGATATTTCCACGCCGCGGTTAATCGGCCCCGGGTGCATTATCA
>JAZFVB010000194.1:0-5254 GCA_036447515.1 Nitrospinota bacterium | reverse complement strand
GGAAGGGATAAACCTTATCGGCAAAATAATATTTGAAACGGTAAGCGAGCAAAAACCGGACGCCGTCGGCGGCCTTACGCTGGGCGCCGATCCGCTTGCCGTCGCGGTCGCGGGCGAAAGCCACCGGCGCGGACAGCCGTTAAAGGCGTTCGTCATAAGGAAGCAGCCCAAGGAACACGGCACGATGCTTCCGGTAGAGGGCGACGTTAAAAAGGGCGAGAGCGTAATCATCCTCGAAGACGTTACGACTACGGGCGAATCGGCGCTTAAGGCAGTGAAAGCCGCGCGCGATTTCGGCCTGAACGTCCTTGGCGTCGTAACGCTTGCGGACAGGCAGGAAGGCGGACGGGAGGCGATAGAAAAAGAAAACGTAGTGTTCCGCGCCATATTCACGAAGGAACAAATTTTTGAACGGTATAGGTCGTCAGGTGGATCGCGAGCTTTTGCTTGAGCGGCTCCAGGAAGCGCTGGATAAATGCGGAATATCTCTGGAAGTGAGGAAACTCGACGACGAGGAAGTGAACATCAAAAGCGGGCTGTGCGAGGTCGAGGGACGGCATGTTTTGATCGTCGATAAGCGTCTCGGCATCGAAGGCCGGATAAGCGTAATCCTAAAAACGCTCAAAACCCGGAACCTCGAAGGCGTTTACATCCAACCTGCCTTGAGGGAACTTATCGATTCCGTGGAAGAATGAAAAAATTTTTCAAAAAGGTTTCTCCCACTTCATTTTACATTCTCCTTTCGTTTTTGTATTCATTCGCCGTGCGCCTGCGCCTTCTCCTGTACCGCGTCGGCATTTTGCGTTCACGCAAGGTTAACGGCGTTTTTGTCGTCAGCGTGGGTAATCTCACGGTGGGCGGAACGGGGAAGACGCCCGTTACAATAATGCTCGCAAGGATGGCCGCCGCCACGGATAAAAATGCCGCGGTAGTCAGCAGGGGATACGGAAGACGCTCGAACGATCCCGTGCAGATAGTTTCCAGCAAAACGGAAATTTTGTCTTCGTATCCCGATGCGTCCGACGAAGCGGCGCTGTGCGCTCACGAATTAAAAGGGATACCGATGATATGCGCTCCCAAACGGATTGACGGAATAAAGGCGGCGCGCGATATGTTTAAAGCGGATTTCGTGATACTGGACGACGCTTTTTCCCACTTGCCGGCGCACAGGGACGTAAACCTCCTGCTGGTGGACGCGATGGATATCTTTGGCGACGGATTCATGCTTCCCGCAGGCCGAATGCGCGAGCCGTTGAAGTCTGCCGCAAGAGCTGACGCGGTCATTATCACGCGCGCCAATTACGCCACGTCGAATATTATAGAAATAGAAAAGTTGATAAACGGCGTCGCGGGGAAAGAGATACCCGTCTTTTTATGCAATATAGTTACGGATTCGCTGATCGACCCGGACGGCGCCTCCCGCCCGTCCGATTTCATTAAAGGGAAAATAGTCGTTCTTCTTAGCGCCATAGCATCGCCCGGTCAGTTCGAGGAAACCGTGCGCGGGCTCGGCGCCGACGTCGCTATGCATTACGCGTTTGACGATCATCATAATTTCAGCGAAGAAGAAATAAAGACGATAACCGATAAGGCGGGAGAGGAAACAATTCTGCTGACGACACAAAAAGATTTTATCAAGCTTCCATTGGTTTGTAAGAATCGTTTTTATACCGTTAAGATCGCCGCAAAGATCGAAAAAAAAGATATCGAAAGGTTTAAAAACCTTTTCACGAAGCAAAAACCGAAATCGTAACCCGAATTTATTTTGTCCAACATGGCCAAAAAATTTTGAGATTATGATTTTCTAATGTATCATTAATACATGAGCCGCTTTTTTTTTGCTTTGAAGACGCTTTAGGCCAAAACGCATTCTTCTAATTGGGAAGAGCAACGCAATAATCAGGGAGGTATATATGGCCGTAAAACGGAAAAAAGCTAAAAAGAAAGTTAAGAGAAAAGCAGCAAAGAAGAAGAAAACCGCTAAGAAGAAAACCGCTAAGAAGAAAACCGCTAAGAAGAAGAAAGCAAAAAAGAAGAAAGCAAAAAGGAAGAAAGCAAAAAGGAAAAAAGCCAAGAAGTAAAAAGGGCGGTAAAGCCAAAAGTCGCCTGAAGCGGCTTCGGCAAAAAAGAGCGGCTCACGCTTTATCTAAGAAATCTACCGGAAGATTTTACGGCGTTTCATCCACCCACACTTCGCCGTCGTCGGTGGATTCCTTTTTCCATATCGGAACGGTTCTTTTAAGTTCGTCTATCGCAAACCTGCACGCATCGAAGGCGTCCTTGCGGTGCCGTGCGGCGGCGACAATGCAGACGATGTTATCCGTAGGTTTTAGTTCGCCGACCCGGTGGACAATAGTGAGGTTGATTATATCGAACCGCCGCAAAGCCTCGGTACGAAGATTTGCAAGCTGTTTATCCGCCATGGACGAGTAAGAGCTCATTTCCACCATTTGGATACCCTTCCCGCGCGAGATGTCCCGCACCGTCCCGAGGAACGTAACTACTCCGCCGACGTCTGTTCGCCCTTCTACGCATCGCTTTATCTCTTCGTTTATTTCAAAATCCTCCGCCTGAATTCTTGTGGTCATGCCTTTCCTCCGGAAAGCGGCGGCAGAATAGCAAGCGTATCGCCGTCGGTAAGCGTATACTCCACGTTTACCATATCCTCGTTTACAGCGTACAGGAAGTTTTCGATTTTCGCTCCCTCAAGCCTCGGCTCCAGGTTTTTTTTCAGGAACTCCCTGACTGTTACCGGTCTTTCCAGCCTGATTTCCTCCTCGGCGATCTTTAGCCGCTCTTTGAGCGATGCAAAGTATAAGACTTTCATAGGCGCATTTTAACATTAGAAATTGATAAAACAACGAGCATAGATGAAGTGTTATAATACTTAGCCATGAGAGGAAGGGGCGCAACCGATTCATTCGGACGCAAGATGAGCTACATCCGCGTATCCGTTACGCACAGGTGCAACTTGCAATGCGCCTACTGCGTATCGGGCGACGGCGGCCTTATCTACCCGAACCGGCACGACATCCTGCAGCTTAGGGAAATCACCCGGCTCATCAGGATTTACGCGCCGCTCGGCATACGCAAGGTGCGCCTGACGGGGGGCGAGCCGCTTATGCGAAAAGGCATATACACACTCATAAAAAACCTTAAGGGGATCGAAGGCATCGAGGAGATAACGATGACGACCAACGGCGTCGCCCTTAAAAAGATGATTCCAAAGCTTCGCGAGGCCGGACTGGACAGGATAAACATCTCGCTGGATTCCCTTAAACCGGAACGGATAGAAAAAGTAACGGGAAGCGACATATTCGGCCTTGTAATGGAAACGATAGAATACATCGCCGAAAACGGCATATGGCCGATAAAGATAAATGTTGTCGCTATACGCGGCTTCAACGACGACGAGATAACCGACTTCGCCGACCTCGCCGCCAGGATGCCGATTGAAATTCGTTTCATTGAGATGATGCCCACCGCACACAACCGGCTTTGGGACGGCAAGTCCGCAATACCGTGCGACGAGATAAAGAAGGCAATAGCGCGAAAGCACGAACTCGTTTCCGAGAAAAAACACAAACTCGGCGGTCCCGCCGAAGTCTATAAGATTAAAGGCGGAGCCGGCAAGGTTGGGTTCATAAGCGCCATCAGCAAGCACTTTTGCAGCGAGTGCAACAGGCTGCGCCTTACGGCGGAGGGCCAGCTACGCTCGTGCCTTTTTTCCGACCATGAAATAGATTTACGCGAAGGTTTCAGGCGCGGCGAGACGGACGGCTGGTTCCTTAAAAAACTTGACGAAGCGTTGCAGATAAAACCCGAAGGTCACCGCTTAACACCCACCACGCCTACCTCCCCGTGCGACAAGCCGATGATATCGATCGGCGGCTGATTTATAAACCGTCACGGCGTTGCTTATTCCTTAATACCGCCTTTATGATTCCCAGCGAGTAGCCCCAGATTATTATCCACCGCACCGCCCAGCGCGGAAGCGTGCGGCCGACGCTTTTAAACATTTTAAGGTTAAAAAGGAACGTGCCGAACAAAACCGTCGCAAGCGTGTACCATCCCTCTTCGACCCCGGCGATTCCGAGCGTCAACCCAAAGAGCGCGGCCGCCGCCACGATAGGTATGCAAAGCGTATAGTAATACCAGAAGTTGCGCCATCCGGCTTTTTGCATCATGACGACTATCGCGTATCCGCTGTTGAATGTTTTTTTTATGAAGTCCGCAAAATCACGCGTGTAGTGGTGGTAGACTTTAACATCGCTGTCGTTCCACATCCTGTATCCCGCTTCATTTATCATTACCGATATGTACATGTCCTCGGCGTTGCCCATCGGAAGCGAAATCCATCCGCCCAGCTCCCTCAGCACGGAAGTGCGGAAATAACTGTTCGCCCCGACCACGCCGTCGGCGTAGCCCGCGCCTTGAAGGGAATCGACCACGAACCACATTCGGTGCAGGACGCTTACCCAGTTGGCCTCCCCAAGCTGGGGGTGCCCGCCGGTCCCCGCCGCAACGCCGGGATGTTCTGAAAATATTTTTAAAATGCCCTCGCACCATTTTTCATCGGCCTCGCAGTCGGCGTCTATGAATGCAAGGTATTCGGTATCGCAGTTGGCGAGCGCCGTGTTGCGCCCGTCGAAAAGTCCATTCCCGTCGTTGGGAATAATCTCAACCGGTAAATCGCCCGTTTTTGCTTTTTTAATTTCCTCGCGCGTGTTGTCCGTGGAGCCGTCGTCTACCATTATAAGTTTTTTTGGCAAAACGCTTTGCGCGCAGATCGAACGCACAGCGGCGGCGATTGTTTTTGAGCCGTTTTTTACGCAAATGGCCACGGTGATCTTTTGGCCTTCCATATTTAAACCCTCAACACGCCGGGTATGTATGCAATGTAAACAAACGCTAAAATAATAATGACCAGGTTTATGACCATGGATATCCCGTGGATTTTTTTAAAGGACTTTGCAAGCTCCTCTTTTTTTCCTGCGTCGGTTGTCTGGCGGATTTCCTCTTTAATCGCGTGCGCCTTTGTGCCGACTACGATTCCTGATACAAACGCAAGGGCGGTCATCAAGGCTAAGATTATAAGGGGCGCGCGTATTGCCGATAAATTCGCGCGTCCGATGGCAAGAAGAGTGGCCAGCATTAAAACGGAAGATACGTAGCCCAACAAGAAATATTTCGGGAATATCGCTCCAACAATGTCCCCGGCGGTTTCACGCGGGAAATTCTTGAATATCGACGG